>CAJCCX010000278.1 GCA_903961015.1 uncultured bacterium | reverse complement strand
CGTAGACGAAACCACATTCACACTTATCGCCGCAACTCCATCAACTGTCACGCTGCTCGCGCCAGTCAAATTTGTTCCTGTGATGGTGATCGCAGTGCCGCCAAGAGTTGGTCCTGATGATGGGCTCACACCCGAGATCGTTGGTGTTGGCACAACAAATGTAAATGCACTCGGCAAACTCGCCGTTCCCCTCGCCGTTGTCACCGCAACATCTTTTGCGCCAGCACTTCCCGCAGGCGTCACCGCCGTGATGCTGGTCGACGAAACCACAACCATACTTGTCGCGGCAACTCCGCCAACTGTCACGCTGGTCGCGCCAGTCAAATTTGTTCCCGTGATGGTGATCGCAGTACCGCCAAGAGTTGTTCCCGATGATGGGCTCACTCCCGAGATCGTTGGGGTTGGCACAACAAATGTAAATGCACTCGGCAAACTCACCGTCCCCCTCGCCGTTGTCACCGCAACACTCTTTGCGCCAGCCGTTCCGGCTGGTGTCACCGCCGTGATGCTCGTAGACGAAACCACAATCACACTTGTCGCCGCAACTCCATCAACTGTCACG
The DNA here is from genome assembly GCA_903961015.1 of uncultured bacterium. Taxonomy (GTDB): domain Bacteria; phylum Planctomycetota; class Phycisphaerae; order Phycisphaerales; family SM1A02; genus F1-60-MAGs104. Next base: position 28,394 of record CAJCCX010000278.1, on the reverse strand, counting down.
CTGCTCGCGCCAGTTAAATTTGTTCCCGTGATGGTGATCGCAGTGCCGCCAAGAGTTGTTCCCGATGATGGGCTTACGCTCGAGATAACCGGATCTGTTGTACTGCCAGTTTTGAGAGCGATCGCGTGAAATTGACCGTATGCGATACTCGTTACGCCATTGAGAACAAAGCCCCGAACTTGAACAGGCTGACCAGCTGATCCTGAGAGAACTGCATTTCCATTTGAGTCAGTTCCAAAGTTTAGACCGTTAAGGTTGCTACCCCAAGCAATAGCTTGACCATCTTTCAGCGCGATGGTGTTGCGATAACTGCCAGCGATTGCAGTTACGCCGCTTTGTGCAGCAGTCGGAACGTTGAGTTGCAGGTTGCCATTATCCCCCCAAGCCAAAACCTTGCCATCTTTCAGTGCGAGGGTGTGGTGGTAACCGCAGGCGATTGCAGAAACGCCGCTTTGTGCAGCAAGTGGAGTCGTGGTTCGACCGTTGGTGTTCAAACCCCAACCAAGAACGGCACCAGCTTTGAGTGCAGTGGTGTGGTATTGCCCTCCAGCAATAGCAGTGACGCCGCTTTGTGCAGCAACAGGAATGGTGCATTGCTGGTTGCCATTATCCCCCCAAGCAAGAACGACACCATCTTTGAGAGCGATGGAGAAATAGCCACCACCCGCAATAGCAGTGACGCCGCTTTGTGCAGCAACAGGTACGGTGCATTGATTGTTGAAGTTGAGACCCCAAGCAAGAACTTGGCCACCTTTCAGAGCCATGGTGTGATGCATACCACATGCAATAGCAGTGACGCCGCTTTGTGCGGCAACAGGTACGGTGCATTGATTGTTGCTGTTGGAACCCCAAGCAAAAACTTGGCCATTTTTTAGGGCCGATGTGTGATTGAAACCACACGCGATAGCAAACACGTCGCTTTGTGCATCTACAGGAATGTTGCATTGACCCAATGAGTTGTCACCCCAAGCAACAACGGAAGAGGTCAGATGCGTAAATGCATCATTCATGCTTTCCGTACCGCCAGGAGTTGTTACTGCAACACTCTTTGCGCCAGCACTTCCAGCAGGCGTCACCGCCGTGATGCTCGTAGACGAAACCACAATCACACTTGTCGCGGCAACTCCGCCAACTGTCACGCTGCTCGCGCCAGTCAAATCTGTTCCCGTGATGGTGATCGCAGTGCCGCCAAGAGTTGTTCCCGATGATGGGCTCACACCGGAGATCGTTGGGGTTGGCACAACAAATGTAAATGCACTCGGCAAACTCGCCGTTCCTCCCGCCGTTGTCACCGCAACATCTTTTGCGCCAGCACTTCCAGCAGGCGTCACCGCCGTGATGCTCGTAGACGAGACCACATTGACACTCGTCGCCGCAACTCCATCAACTGTCATGCTGCTCGCGCCAGTCAAATCTGTTCCCGTGATAGTGATCGCAGTACCGCCAAGAGTTGTTCCCGATGATGGGCTCACACCGGAGATCGTTGGGGTTGGCACGACAAATGTAAATGCACTTGGCAAACTCGCCGTTCCCCCCGCCGTTGTCACCGCAACACTCTTTGCGCCAGCACTTCCAGCAGGCGTCACCGCCGTGATGCTCGTAGACGAGACCACAACCACACTTGTCGCCGCAACTCCATCAACTGTCACGCTGCTCGCGCCAGTCAAATTTGTTCCAGTGATGGTGATCGCAGTGCCGCCAAGAGTTGTTCCCGATGATGGGCTTACTCCCGAGATCGTTGGTGCTGAAACAACCTGATTAAGGGTCAGCGTTCCAGCGCCGAAAGTATTTGAGTAGGCACCTAGGCGAATCAGATACATCTGCCCAGCCACGCCAGAGAATTCGACATATGAAGAAAGACTGTCGCAAGCATCATCATTACACGCGAGTAGGGTTCCTCCACATCCATCCAAAACATCAATACGAGTATCAAAGTCCGCTTGATTACAGGTAGATACGGAACAAACCCCCGTCGATGAGGGTGTAAAGCTGTACCAAACATCGTTGAAAAAACTTCCATCAGCTTGACCACAGTACTGCGCCGTTGGATTATTTCCATCCGTCGTCGACCCCGCCGTGTTGAAACTCACATTACCAAGTTCGATCGACAGTGCATTTGCGCAATCGTCGTTGCTCGTCACAAACTGAAGGCCTCGCACAATTCCCGCCGCATCTCTTCCGTCGACTTGATACGTGACTGCGATCGACGATGAGTCCTGTGAAATGGCAGCGTTATTCAAACTCAAACTTCCAACATTCGCAACACCAAGGCCGACGAGGTAGGTCCGAAGGTCAACAATTCCAAGCGCGGAACTCCAAAGGAAAGCAACTCGCCCAACTTCCCCATCAATGCGAGTTCCCACAACAATCGCACCATTTCCGCTGAGACTCAATCCGTGAAGATATGTGATCTCTGCAGGAAGCTCGGACATACCGCCCACAGTCGTCCATCTGAATGCGCGTCGTGTCGTAACGCCTTGCGTGTCCGTATTTTCACTCAGACCAACAACAACAGATCCATCATCATTTATAGCCACTGGCCAGTACAGGTCCTGCGCTCCTCCGGGCAATGACCCAAGGCTCGCCATCACGCCGTCTTTCCAACGAAACGCTTCACGAACTTCGTTAGGCCCATTGAATCCTGTGCATGTTCCAACAACAACCGCACCATTGTTGCTTGTAAAAAATGCGGCGGAACTATCTGTCCCATTCAGTTTCCCTAGCGACACCATGCCATTGCCGCTGGTCCAACGAAACGCTCTGGTCAAATGGGTTTGAAAATTTCCACTTGCGCCAACGACAGTCAAACCATCGCTGCTGACTGCGAGAGCTGCGGAACTTTCACCTACACCCAAAGTGCCTAGGCTGGACATACCAGAACTGGTCCAGCGAAATGCACGGCGAACCGGTATGTCGCTGACGAAAGACTCGCTCGTTCCAACGATGACCGAACCATTACTGCTCACGCACTTTCCCGACTCTTGTTCATATCCAGAACTTGATAAAGAAAAATGACTCTTGATATAAGAAGATGAATCAAACTCCCCACCGGCTGCGCGCAAAGTTCCAAGATCTACTTTCACACCCGAGCTTGTCACGCGAAATGCACGACTAAAATCGGGCGAAGAGCCGCCATCAAACTTCATCGTTCCAACAACCGTCGATCCGTCACCGCTGACAAACTCTGCATGAGAATTAAATTCGCCTTGCACAGTATTCACGCCCAAATCCTGCAGCAGAGCGCTCGACCAACGGAAAGCGTGATCTCCAAAGCCGAGGTGCTCATTCGAATGTATGAAGGAACCAAACTCTGCGGTTCCCACCAGAATTGAACCATCGCGGCTGAGATCCTCTGGATGAATTGCAGTTTGAAATGTTCCAAGAACAGTCATCCCAAATTCGCCTGTCCACCGAAACGCTCGGATGTCAACGAATTGTTCTGGAAGACCTTGCACTTGACGTCCAATGACTCCAACGATTACAGACCCGTCATTATTCATTGCCTTGGGCAAAGCATCGGTTGAATCAGCTGGCAATAGACCAAGCGAACTCATTCCAGAAGCGACTGTCCAACGAAAAGGTTGGGTTGTTTCGATGATGCCTGTTTGGAAATTCGTGCGCTGGGAAAAACCAACGAGAACGGTTCCATCTTGATTTATTGCTGCCACATCTGCATGTGTGTGATTTTCTGGCAGAGGTGTTAGGTCTTGGAATTCACTCTCAAGAGCCAATCGAAAGATATGAGGCAAGCGCTGCGAGTCCAATGCCGAACCCGCGATGACAGATCCATCACCGCTGACGAAAAGTTCCTCTCCATTCAATATGCAAAACTGAGGCGATCCAAGATTGACCATTCCGTCCACACTCGACCAACGAAAGATGCTTGTAAAAATCCCCGTCTGTTGATCAGCTCCACGGACCAAACCGACCACGACGGATCCGTCACTACTCATGCAGTTCGCATAAAAAGAAGTCGAAGCGGTGGGAACGCCCAGCCCAACCCAACCGGAAGACGTCCACCGAAATGCTTGATTGAAAGCATTTGCGATAATCACGGATCCATTATCAGAGATGCGTTGAGAACCAGATATCCAAGCGCTTTCATTTGGCGCTTGACCGAGATTGGACCAACCTTCCGCAGTCCAGCGCCATAGTTTATTGCCGAGGCTGCCAGAACTCATCGCAAGAACAACCGAACCATTCGCACTGATTCGTGGTTCGCTGTTCCAGTCCCAATATTCGCCGCTCTCCAATGGCGTTCCAAGATCTATCCATCCTTGCTCGGGTGTCCAAAGGACAACTTTGCGCGTGGATTGAAGTGGAATCCCATTCCAACTTTCTGAAAACCCAACAACAACAGATCCATCGCTGCTGGCAGAAGTTGCGATCGCTGGCAGCTCAGATCCTGCGAGCCTGCCAAGACTGATCATTTCAGTCAAAGATGTCGACCAACGAAATGTCTTGCTTGCACTGAGACCAGTCACCATGTTTCCATCAGCACTGACAAACATTGCGCCTGAATTGGCGTTGAAATTTCCGATGGGGGTAAATGTGGGCACTTCCTGAGCAACAGTCAGTTGCGCGACAAACAGCGCGACAAGACATGGAATGACTCGTGCGGTGATCCGCACGAAACAATTCAATTTTGAAAACAACTGCTTAGTCATTTGGCCTCATTATCTGACATAGAGAAGAATAGGTTTCGAACGGAATCAATCCAAAAAAAGCGGGTTAGAATCTAGCAAATTCTTGAATCAGGACCCTTCTTGGGAAAAAACCCACAATCCATTCGTATTATTTATAACTAGCCCCTGGCTCTTACCGTCCCGGCGAATCGGGCATTGGCGCAGGAGGGGTCGCCAGAGTGTTCAGCCAACTTTCAAGTGCATCTGGCAAGAGTGGTTTGAGGATGTCCGGCACTTCTCTTCGGCGATTTGATTCAACGATTGCTGTTGCAGTTGCTCCCATGCGATATGGATGCGCATCCTGAGAAGGGTCCATCACAATTCGCACTGGAAATCTTTGCGCAAGCCGAACCCAATCAAGCGTCGGTGAGACAGTTGGAAGAACTCCATTGCTCCCTTGATTTGGGTCATAAAGTGCCCAACCAATTCCCTGAACCACGCCGTGAAAATGAATGCGCGGATATGCCATCAAATAGACCGCAACATTCATTCCTGGTTCGATCATTCGAATGTCGGTCTCTTGATAATTCGCAAGCAGATACCAACTCGAAGTATCAACGAGTGCGAAAACCTGCACGCCCATTTGTGCGAATTGACCAACGGAACTATTGAAATTTGTCACATAGCCATTGACGGATGAGCGAACTTCGCAGTATCCAACATTCAACTGTTTCTCGACAACCGTTGCTTGCGCACGCGCGCGACGAACATTCACATCGCCGATTTGACCCAGATTTGCCTTCGCTTGAGAGAGCGCAGCCTTCGATTGCAGAACCATCGCTTCTGAAGAGCGCACATTCCGCTTTGCAGCATCGACTTGATCGGGTGTCACGAACTGCTTTGGCAACAGAGGCTCGATGCGTGCAAGGTATTGAACGTTGTACAGGGCCACCGCTTCCGCATTGACAATGTCTGCTTCACGCTGAGCGATGGCGTCTTTCAACGCTTGAATTTCGAGATCGACATACCCAAGATTCGCAATCGCAAAATCGAGTTCGGCTTGATACGGACGGACATCAACGCGAAAAAGCAAATCTCCAACACTGACTTTCTGATTATCAACGACTGCGAGTTCCGTGATGTATCCAGAGACATTTGCAGCAATCCCGACAATATTTGCGCGCAGATATGCATCGTCGGTACGCGGTCGAATATCTAATTCCCACCAGGTCAGAAAAGAAAGGGCAAGCGCTGTGAGGACGGCAGAAATTCCGAAGAGGCGACCGAAGATTTTCTTCAGGCGAAGGGATGACTTCTGACTCACCACTGGCGACACGGGATTCGTAGGCTTTGGAGATTCCGTCGTTGGCTTTGCAGGTTCGCCAGTCATAGTCGAAAGAATCCAAGCCAAAGGCCAAGCGTGCAAGAGAGATAGACGCAGAAATAAACTGTCACGCGTGGGCCGACGAATGGCTCGATACCAAGTCGATACACAACCCAGCGAATTCCACCGAGCATGAAGCCCGCAGCAATCATGCATACCAACCACGCAGGGAAGAATGCGCCATCAATTTCAAGAATTGGATCGCAACCGCCAAGAAGCAAGAGGCAGCTCATCATCAGCAGTGCAATCGGTGCACTCGACAACTTTTTCGCGCCCAAAGAATGAACGATCCGCATCATCACCCTAGAGTACTCAACTTGCTAAAATCGGGGGATGCGATGCGCACGTCAATCCATTGTTTTGGCAACCATGCCATGCGCTGCATTGATTGTGCTTTCATCACTACTTTCAGGATGCATTATGGATGGACCGTTTGTCGACCAAGACATCGACAAACTTGTCTCTCAAGATTCTGCCGTTGGATGGGCACCCAAGGGATCCCCTGCACCCGTCACCCCACTTGCCATTCCAGTTGCGCAAGCAAAGTCCGAGGCCGCACGCCGCGAAGCAGAAAATTCCGTGGTTGGAGCGCCACTGCTGGTGGACGATCCAACGAAAAAACTTTCGCTCACCGACTGTCTCGATCAAGCGCTGAGCAATAGCCCTGTCACTCGTGGAGTATGGGAATCTGCGCGCGCAACTGCGGCAACAGTTGGAATTGCCGATGCTGCGTATATGCCGCAAATTGCATTTACTGGTGCAATGGGTCCGCAGAAATTGGCGGAGGCTCCATTGGTCGTTTCGCAAACTGCGGGAACTGCTGCAATCGGGATGAATTGGGTGCTGATGGATTTCGGTCGAAGAGATGCGGACAGCGCACGGGCGCGAGCGCAACTTATTGCTGCAAATTACACCTTCAATCGCACTATGCAGAAGTTGGTCTATGACGTGCAGAACGCATACTTCACACTTGATGCGAAGATTTCATTGCGGGAAGCTGCACGCGAAAATGTTGCGACTGCTCGCAAGCAACTCGATGCGACCGATGATCGCATGACGGTTGGTTTAGCGACTCGTCCCGAAGTGTTGCAAGCGCGCCAACAATATTTACAAACTCTTTACGACTTGGAAAATGCAAAGTCCGAGGTCTTCACAGCTCAGGCTGCGCTTGCTGTTGTTATGGGAATTCCTGCTGATCGCGCACCAAACATCTTGGCATTGAGTGAGTTACCGCTGCCAGATTCTTTGACCAAGGGCGTGGACATTGCCATTCAATCTGCACTTGATCAACGACCGGATATCGCATCAGCAATTTCGGATGTTCGCGCCTTCGAGCAAAAAACAAAACGAGCGGAAGCTGACTTTCTGCCGGTTGTTTCATTTGCGGGTGGCGTTGGAGTCACAGGAAATGATTTCACTTACACCCAGCCTGGAACAAATGGCGGCAGCGACGCTTCAACCGTAGGAACATATTCAGCACAATTGACTGGCTCTTGGTTGCTTTTCGACGGTTATGAACGCGCAAATGTTTTGCGTCAAGCGCGAAGTGAAGTCCGAGTGGCCGAAGCGAAACTTGAACAACTGCGACTCGTCACAACTGGTCAAGTGTGGGCGAGTTATTTCGATTTCTTTTCGGCCCAAAAACGATACGAGGCTGGAGTTGCTCTCTTGGTTGCATCTCAAGATTCGTACGACAGCGTGTATCAAAATTACCTCAATGGACTGGCGACAATCAATGATCTTCTGCTTGCAGAATCGTTCTTGTTTGATTCGCGATTCGAACTTATCAAGTCTCGGGCGCAACTCTTGACTGCGAGCGCCACATTTGTACTTGCGCTCGGAAGTTGAATCTATGAAAGCTGAATTTCTCAAAGCGAAACATGCTGAAGGTCTGGGATTCGATGCATACATTGCGACGGATCCAAACCGCGCAGCGAATTGGCAAGCGAAGCGCGAGGCGGTCTTGCTCGAAGCTTCCCAGCGTGCATATCTTGGAGGACTGATTCGCCGTATGCCTGTGATCTGCCTCAGCGGAATCTGGTGTGGCGACTGCGCAATTCAGTGCCCAATGATTGCGGCTATTGCGGATGCGTCCCCTCTGATCGACTTAGTTTTTCTCGACCGCGATGAACACGCAGATCTCTCGAACGAAGTTCGAATTGCTGGCGGAAATCGCGTGCCAACTGTCATTTGGCTCAGCGAAGAATTTGAATTCGTGCATCTCCTTGGTGATCGCACACTGTCACGCTATCGCCGTATGGCGGCGACTCAGATCGGCCCATCCTGCCCTCTTCCATCTTTTACGCCGCCCGCGGATGAAAATGTCGCTGTTCTTGCGGAGTGGATTGCAGAATTTGAGCGAGTTCAATTGATTTTGCGGCTCTCGCCACGCTTGCGCAAATTGCACGGTGACTAAGAGCAATATTGAACCTTGCCGCCATTTGTGGGGCGACTGCTGTCGTTTCGCTGATGGCGAATCAAATTCTCGCTCGAACGTTTTTCAGTTCGGTCGTGATTCTGTGTGCGTGTCCAGCCGTTGGAAAGTTCTCTCGGGCGAGTTCCGCAGGCGGCCGACGGCACTTGTAAATAAATTTTCGTAAATCAGATTGTGTCGGTCGCCGAGGACTGCCTGAGCCCCGAGAGGACTTTTCACGGCTGCTCACTTATGCAATTCCGTGTGTGTTTCCACCCCGTTTACCGCAACTTCAGGCTCACCAAAGCAATCATCGTCAACACAACAGAAATCAACCAAAACCGCACAACAACTTGCTGCTCCTTCCATCCACCAAGATGAAAATGATGATGAATCGGCGCGCATCGAAAAATCCTTCGACCTTGTCCATATCTCTTTCGTGTCCAGCGAAACCAAGTTCGCTGCGCAAAGACACTGCCAAGTTCAAGAAAGAAAATTCCACCAATCAGCAGAAGCAGAATTTCCTGCCGCACGGCGACAGCGAAAAATCCAAGAAGTGCGCCAAGCGCCAAACTTCCAGTGTCGCCCATAAAGACTCGCGCTGGACTGCAGTTGAACCAGAGAAATCCCAGACACGCCCCCGCCATAGCGCCAGCCATCACCATCAATTCGCCGGTTCCCGCCACACTCGGCACCATCAGAAAATATGCGGCGCGCGGACTTCCTGCGATCCAGATCAGCACCATCATGGCGAGACTTGCAATGATCAAAGTTCCAGTTGCAAGACCATCCATACCGTCGGTCATGTTGACTGCGTTTGAAGTTCCTGCAATTGCCAGCATCGCCACAATGAGAAAAAATCCAAGTCCCAAAATCCAAACTCCATCAGCAATCGATGGTGGCTGAATAAGCGACTCGATCGATGGCGTCGGCAGATATGTTCGCTGAAATGGCAGATTCAATACATGGGAGTCGGCGGAACTTCCACAGCGATACAAAAAGAATCCGATGATCAATGCAAGCCCCAACTGGAAAAGCAATTTCTCCCACGCGAAAAGGCCATCGCGAACTCCAGGCGATCGCCGACTCTGCGTCAGCTTCAACCAATCATCGACGCTTCCCAAGACTCCGAAGCTGATCACCACCATCAATCCCAAATGGATGTAACGATTGTGAATGACATCGGCAAGTAAGAGCGTGCTGGCGATCAACGCCCCACAAATGATTACCCCCCCCATCGTCGGAGTTCCCGCTCTGCTCTGCATGAGTTGATTCAAACTGTCGTTGCCGAATTCTGGAGTGTCGCCAATCTTGCGCTGTGCAAGCCAGCCAATCACGCGCGGACCAAAGGTCAACACGAGAACGAAAGCCAACAACGCTGCGAAAAGCGCACGAAATTCCAACTGGTACATCACCATAACGACCCACGACAAACCTCGATCATCGAGCCAACTTTGTGTCGCTTCCGTTAAGTTGTAAAGCATCAGGCAGCCAGTCGTTCTTGGAGTGATGCGAGAAGTCGCTCAAGCGCGCAACCACGGGAACCTTTCAACAAGATCGCATCGCCAGGGGCGAATTCGCTGACGACACGCATGACCGAATCTGGCGAAAGATCCGGCACATGAATGACACGGCACGTTCCTGCGTCAGCACACTCTTGTGCACCCTGTACTGAAAGTGCACCAATAAAAATAGCGACAGCGGGCGGCGATCCACCTACTCCGCGTCCAACTGCACGGCCGATTTCCGCATGCAAACTTGGCGCGAATTCGCCGAGTTCCAACATATCGCCCAGCACTGTCACGCGTCGCTGATTCGCTGGGACCATTTCGGTGAAAGTGGCAAGTGCAGCCAATACCGCATCCGGATTCGCGTTATATGCATCGTTATAAATTGTCAGTCCACCGATCTGTTGACGGACAAATCGCATCTCAGTCGCTCGCACACTTAATAATCCGCGTGCAATTTCTTCGTCGCTCAATCCGCGATCAATTCCAATTGCAATCGCAGCGAGTGAATTCATGGCATTATGCGCACCGTCGAGTGCAAGCCGAACGCCAAACTTTCGCCCGCAAACTTCGATCTCAAGATCTTGTCCGCCTTCAGGTCTCACCGTACGACTTCGCAAACGAACATGGTTCATTGGACCTTCGCCAAATCGAACAACACGAACGCCCGTCGACAGCGCGCCTTCAAGCGCAGCGTCAAGCAATGAATTATCGCCGCGCACGACTGCGAGTCCACCTGAAGAAAGACTCGATACCAGTTCAAACTTTTCGCGCATAATCGAATCGAGCGAACCCATACCTTCAAGATGCGCGCGCCCAACCATCGTGATCACTGCAATATCAGGCCGAGCGAGTGCGGCGAGTGATTCGATTTCGCCTGGGGCATTCATACCGATCTCCGCCAATAAATAATCGTCTCCTCGACGACCACCGCATAAAGTGATCGGTACACCAATGTCATTATTGAAACTCTTGGGGCTTGCAGACCCTCGAAACTTCGTTGCGAGAACCCCTTCAATCAGCCGGCGAGTCGTGGTTTTTCCGGCGCTCCCGGTGATTCCAACGATACTTGTGCCAACAAGGCTTTGACGCCACGAACGCGCTGCGTCTTGAAGAGCCTTGCGTGTATCTGCGACCAACAAGACCGCCGCCGAAGGTTGCGCGCTCAATCGAATTCGCCCCCACTTCGATTCTTCGACAACAAGAATTTGCGCGCCTGCTCGCACTGCATCCAACAGATGATCGTGTGCATCATGTCGATCGCCATACAGTGCAAAGAAGATTCGGCCAGAGAGGTCCGAGCGAGTGTCCGTGCCAATGCCACGCGTTGGAGCCAAGACTTTCGGCGCAATCGCCCACGTGCCCTTCACGGCATAACGCAATTCTTCTGGAGTCATAAACTGCGTTGCTGCGGATCCACTGTTTGTCTTTGTCGAACCTAGAACACTCATGGTCTTGCTCCTATTCCAACTGGAAAATTTCGAACCGAAGATTGTGTGGACACTTCGTCCACGGATGTTTGATTCTGTTGTATCGCCGCTGCATTCAATGCAGCGCGTGCTTCAAGACGATCATCAAATGGACGCTTTTCTTTTCCAATGATCTGATAATCCTCATGCCCCTTCCCTGCGATCAGCACAATATCGCCGAGGCGCGCCACAGCAATCGCTCGTCGTATCGCAGCAGAACGATCGCATTCGCGTTCAACGAATACGGCAGAATTCGCAGGAATACCAGTGAAAATCTCGTCAATAATCGCATCGGGAGATTCCGTTCTTGGATTATCACTCGTCACAATCACATGATCTGCGTGCGTCACCGCGGTCAATGCCATTCGTGGTCGCTTCGTACGGTCGCGATCTCCTCCACAACCAAAGACGAGAACGATCCGTCCAGAACCAACGACTGGACGCAACGCAGTCAATACATTCAAGAGCGCATCATCTGTATGGGCATAATCCACAAGCACTGCAATTGGATCCTTCGGCGAAGTGACAGGTTCCAATCGGCCTGGAGGTGCCGTTGCAGAGTTCATCGCAGCTTGAATCGTTGCGCCATCGATGCCTATCGCCCATCCCGCTGCCGCAGCTTGTAAAGCATTCATCGCATTGTGCGGACCAACGCAAGGGAAGTCCACTTCAACATCGCCCCAAGGACCATGCAGTTTGAGCCGAGTCGATCCCAGCGAAACTTTCATCGTGTCTGCGAAGCACTCGGACTGAGGATCCTTCGAACTGCAACGCAGAACGTGTGCGCCACAACCTTCAAGCATTGTGCGATGAGCAGCATCGTCGATATTCACAACTGCACAACTTCCCGTTCGGAGTTGCCGAAAAAGCCGAGCCTTTGCTTGCGAATACGCATCCATCGTTCGGTGATAATCCAAGTGATCCCCAGTCAGATTCGTAAAGACACCGACGGAGAAATCAATCTCGTCGACGCGACCTTGATCAAGGGCGTGGCTCGAAACTTCCATTGCAGCGACCTTGCATTCGTTGCGAACCATTCGACCCAAAATCGCCGCTAAATCGGTGCCACCAGGAGTTGTCAACTCTGAAGATGTTCGCGTCACTCCATCATCCGTGACAACCGTTCCCAGCAATCCACAACGAATCCCACTCTGTCGAACAAGATGCTGAATCAGATATGCAGTTGTTGTTTTGCCGTTGGTCCCAGTCACGCCGATCATTCTCATTGCACGAGATGGGAAACCGTGAAAAGCATGGGCGAGCGAAGTCGCAGCTTTGTTGGCATCGATCGCCCGCACGATTGGGATTCCGCTTTGATTCCAATCCCCGATTGGCGCGGCCGAATCGATACAGATCGCAACCGCACCTTTGGAGATGGCGTCAACAATGAAGGCTCGACCGTCTCCAGAGCTTCCTACGCGGGCGACGAACAGCGTCCCTGCGCCGACTTTTCGCGAATCGTCCGTGACGGCTTGCACCGTGGGATCGAATTCACTAGAGACCGAAACGCCGTCCACATTGGCTACTAATTGCGACAACTTCATGCACCGCTCAACACTTTCATTATCGGCATTTCGAAGCGTTATGCTTCAAGGCAGAATGAGCATTGCATCACCAAAAGAATAGAATCTGTAACGCTCCTGCTGAGCAAGCGAATAGAGCTCCTTCAACTGGTCCATTCCAACGATCGCGCCGACCAAAGCCAAGAGCGTCGAGCGCGGCAAATGAAAGTTTGTAAGCAATCGATTTGTCCACCGAAAGTCAAATCCTGGAGCGATCAAGATGTTGGTGGAAAAGTCCATGGCGATATCGTCGGGGCAACCAGCAGCGACTCTTTCACGAGCAGTTACCAAATACTGCGACGGAATTGGCCGAGGAATCGACTCCAACAGCCGAACGGAAGTCGTTCCCACAACCAGACTTGTATCATCACAAATCTCGGCCAACCGCAAGAGATTTCCAGCGCTGATCCGGCAATGTTCGTGATGCATCGGATGTGCAGAGAGTCGCGCAGCCTCGATTGGACGAAAGGTTCCTGTCCCAACTTGCAATTCGATTGCGACTCGATCGATCCCACGCTCTGCAATTCGTGCGAGCAGTTCGGGGGTGAAGTGCAAGCCAGCCGTCGGCGCAGCGCAACTTGGCATGTCCGATGTTCGAGCAAAGACCGTTTGATATTCCAGACGGTCAACCGACTCGCAATGACTTTCACCACTTCCAACCCTTCCTGCATCCTCCGCCTTTCGAGCTTGCAAGATGTATGGCGGCAACGGCGTTCGCCCCGATCGCTCCCAAACAATCGATGGATCGCATCCCGATTGGAAAGAAATCTCCCAAGCCATCTCTCGGCGAGCGTGGAGTTTGATCCGATCCGACTCCAGAACCACTGCACCATCAGCCGGGCAAAGTTGCAACTCGTCCCCTTCAGCAAACCGCTTCGCACCTTTGATCAGCGCGAGCCACCTTCCCTCGGCGGCTTTGCCCAGAAAAAGTCCCTCCGTTTCCCGACCATCTGCGATTCGGCGTGCGACGAATCGAAGTGGAGCAACGCGCGTCTCGTTGACGATTAGCTTCCCACTCGGCTCCAAATAGTCCAATAAATCGGCGACTTTCCGATGCTCAATTCTGCTGCTTTTACAGTGAAAAACCATCATTTTCGCCTGGTCCCGCGGATGCGCAGGGGCCGTCGCTATCAGATGGGGATCGAGCGGATATTCCAACTCAGCGCTATCAAGATCGGTTGCAATCGCTTTGTCTTGCCTTGGTGGAACTTGTTGCGTCATGTTGCCTTCCCACCAACCGAGTCCTCTCTCTTGGATTCGATTCGCGCCCCCGCGCTCATCCTTCGTCCATTCATAAATGCAAGGAGCGTTATCGCACGACTGCCTGGCGCTTGCACTTCGAGCAACTCAATCGCTCCACTTCCGCACGCCACGAATCCGTCGGCGCAGATTTCTCCCACAAGTGCTTGAGCCCCATCGACCGCAACATCAACTGGACTCTCGACCACTCGCGCCCGAAGCAAGCGAAGCGGATTTCCATTGATCAACGCGTCAACTCCTGGCCAAGGACTGAGACCGTTTATTCGCGCGCTCACTTCATACGCACTACAAGAAAAGTCCACCCAGGCATCTGCACGCGACAACTTCTTCGCTCGAGAGACTTGCGATTCATCCTGCACGGTGCCACAGAGCGCGGCTTGCGCATCGATCGCTCTGCTCGGTAATGCCGCGCTGCGCTGAAATGCGTTCAGCCATTTTGCGACCGTCTCGAACAAAGGCTCAGACCCTAGCAGCGAGAGTCGATCATGCAATTCTCCAGCTGTTTCTGCGATTTTTGGCGAAGTCTCTGCTATTGCAAAGACCAGTCCAGCATCCATCTTGTCACAAACACCAATCACACTCACGCCCACTTTCGCGTCACCGCACATCAGCGATCGCTGAATGGGCGCGGCTCCACGCCACGCTGGCAAAATTGAACCATGCAAATTGAACGCCGCGACTCCGTCAAGCAATTCAGGTGACATCCGCTGACCAAATGCAATAACGACGAAAAGTTGAGCCCCAGATGCCCGAATGCTTTGACGAACTTCAGGAGCATTTGCATCTGCAGTTCGCAACAGTGGCAGACCATGTGACAGCGCCCAAAGACTGACCGGTGTCGCTTGTGATTCCTGACCTCGGCCAGCTTTGCGATCAGGTTGAGAAACAACGCATTCAATTCGCACGCCCAATTGTGCGCTGCGCTGTCGAAGTAACTCAAAAGGTGCGACTGCGAAATCTCCACTTCCAAAGAGTGCGATCGCAATATCTCCGCTCTTCAATCCGAATCCCCCATCGATTCGAGCGCACGCAATCGCTTTCTATTGACGATTCGATCGATCACCGACATTCGATCAATAATCAAAACGCCATCAAGATGATCCATTTCATGCTGCCAGCAACGCGCCATCAAGCCGCTTTCTTCCATTGTGAATGTCTTGCCATGCACGTCGAGTGCTTCGATAATCACATGCGGTTGCCGACGAACCGTGCCGCGAATATCGGGAAGACTGAGACATCCTTCTTCATAAGATTCGAGAAGCCCATCGACCACCAAAAACTTGGGATTAATGAATACCTTTTCATCCCCGCCATCTTCGGCTTCGCCTTCTGTAACAAAGATGCGCTTCGAAGCGCCCACCTGCGGGGCGGCAATACCAAGCCCCTGTTCTTCCCTCATAATATGAATCATCTCCGCGACAAGGGATAGAATGGTACTGTCGATTGTTTCGACCGAATCGGCACGGCGGCGAAGTATTGCATTGGGGTGAAGGACCAGTTTGCTCATGTCAATCGCAATCCTATCGAGAAACCGACCGAGTTTGCTCAACAATAGCCAATGCGATATTGTCGAGTATCCTGCCCGACTGTTCAGTGAATCGAGAGGTGACCTTCTGTGATTTTGCCTTGGAAAAAGAACGACAACGACAAACCTGCATTTGTTCCATCGCCTGAGAAGGCGAAGATGTTTCTCGAACGCGCCGCAAAAGCGCAATCGCAATCATCTTTTGATGTTGCGCTCTATTACTTTGCCAATGCAGTCAAAGTCAATCCTCAAGAGATTGCAATTCACGAAGCGATGTATGCATGCGGGAAATCATTTTGTATGGGCGGCGGGAAGCCGGCCTCTGGCGTGGACGTGAAATCACTCGACGGGCCAACACCTCAAGATCGACTTGCAGTTGCAGAGCTCTATTGGATGCGCGACCTGAATAATGTTGATCGCGCTTTGGATATGTTGCATGCTGCGGTCAAGGCAGACCAAATTGGATTCGGCGCTTGGGCGGGACCAAAGGTCTTCAATCTGCTTTCCGTTTCTTTTCGCGACAAGCCAAATAAGAAGATGCTCTTGCGCGCAAAGAATCTTTTCGTCGAGGTCAACTCGTGGGAAGAAGCAAAGCTCTGCATTGAACAGGCATTGGTAATCGATCCATCAGACATTCAACTTGACCGTGAATTTAAGCAAATTCTTGCCAATCGGGCGATTGTTGCAAGCGGCTTCGATCGTGCTGACGGCGGCACCGGCAACTTCCGCGAGAATGTGCGCGATCTCGATAAGCAACGAGCCATGGAAGAACAGGATGCGCTCACCGGAAGCGCTGGTTCGGAAGATCGCAACCTCGCTCGAACAAAAGCGGATTACGACGCAAACCCAACTATTCCTGACAACATCCAGAAGTATTGCACGTCGCTGCGCCGAATGGGAACGCCCGAACATGAAGCCATTGCATACCGCACATATCTTGCGGCATTCGAGTCATTGAAGGAATACCGATTTCGAATGGCTGCGGGCGACATCAAATTGATGCGAGCGATGCGCCAATTGAACGCAGCTGAAGAAACAGCGAAGGCTGCCCCAACTGATGCAACGGCTCAATCAAACGTTGCTCGAGTTCGTAAGGCAGTTCTTGATCTGCAAGCTGCGGAATATCGCGAACGCGCAACCAATTATCCAACAGACCGTTCGATCAAAGCTGAACTTGGTCGCGTTCTCTTCGAACTCGGTCAATATGAAGATGCCATGGGATGCTTGCAAATCGCTAAAGAAGAACCAAAAATGCGCGTTTCTGCGGCTCACATGCTTGGAAAATGCTTTGCAGTATCGGGCTGGCATGCAGAAGCGATTGGCGAATTCAAAGACGCGCTCTCAGCGATCGATGCGTCACAAGCAGAGCGAGAACAACATATCAAATACGACTTGATGCTTTCCCTCATCGAACTTGCTCGAAGTGAAAAGAGCGGACAGCACGCACGAGATGCTGCGGATATTTGCTCGAGCATCCTGCGCAAGGACATCAGTTATCGCGATATTCGTCAACGCCGAAAAGATCTTGATGAATTAGTGAAGGAACTGGGTTGAAAACTGGGTTGAGAACTGGATTGAGCACTGGGTTGAAAACCGACGCAAAACCACCTTCAACACCACTTCGTGTTGCGGCCATCATTCCTGCCCGCCTGAATTCGTCTCGATTCCCAGGAAAACTTCTGGCAAACGAAACAGGTAAGTCGCTGCTGCAACATGTGTGGGAACGCGCCGCACTCTGCAAACGAATCCAAGAAATCATTATCGCAACCGACAATGAACTGATCCGCAAGACTGCGCTTGCATTTGGAGCGCGTTGCGTGATAACTCGATCAGATCATCCCAATGGAACGAGTCGGATTTGTGAAGCGGTCGCCGATATCGATGCAGAGATCATTGTGAATGTGCAAGGCGATGAACCTGAAATCGAACCCGAACTGATTTCCGCTGCGATCGCAGCACTCGAGGCTGACGATGGGGCATCGCTGTCTACAGTCGTCTCGCCGTTTCTTGCACACGAAGACCCTGCAAACCCCAACATCGTGAAGTGCGTGGTCGGCATGAATAACCGTGCGCTCTATTTTTCTCGCGCTCTCATTCCGTGTGTGCGCGATCTTGGGCACTCTCGCGCCGAGCCGCGCAAGCATGTTGGGCTCTATGTGTATCGCCGAGAATTCCTAAACGTATTCGCAACACTTGTTCCAACTCCACTCGAGGAGACCGAGCAACTCGAACAACTTCGCGCGCTAGAACATGGATTTTCAATCGCAGTCGCTCACGGCGTTGCACGATCGCACGGCATCGATACACCAGAGCAATACGCTGCATTTGTCAGCCGCTGCAAGGCGTAAAGTTTCGCTACTCTTATGGCTTCGCGGGCGCCGCGACCTCACCACGAATTTTCTTCGCCCAACCTGCTGCTCTTTCTCGCGTCGATTCATCGCGATCGCTCTTGGCAATTGAATCGATTCGAATCAATGCCTCGGTTGCGCGCATCGATGCAAGCGCATTGCCCGCGGCCTCTTTCGCCCTCGGCTCGGGATCATCAAGCAGCGGAATCAGTTGAGTCACGACCTGAGCACGTCCAATCGCATCCGACGCGGGTGGTGCCAAGTCCGCAAATGTGGCAATTGCCGTCGGACGAAAGCGTTCAACATGTCCGATTGCTGCAAGCTCTTTGACCTGCTGATTGAACTCCACAAGATTGAGCGCTTTGATCGCATCAAGCGCCGCACTTCGCACCCTCTCGTTTGGTGTCGAGACCTGCAACATTTTCCCAATACCTGCACGAATCTCGGCACTTTGCGTCATCACAGTTCGTTGCTCTGGGAAATCAACACCACCCATCCGAGCGCAACCTGCGGCCGCAGCGATTCGAGGGGCATAACCCGCATCTTGTTGAAGAACGCTTTGAAGTCGTGGCAGCGCCTGATCGATTGGAGCGACGGCAATTGATTCGGTCAATGTCGCGCGCAATTGTGGATGACATATTTTCGCCGCATCTTGTGCAGACTTTCCCAAAGTCGGCGTGACCAACTCATCGAAGAGTGCGCGGGTCAATGCGCGAGATTCTGGTGAAGCCCACGCTGCGAGCGCTTCTGCGGCTTCTATTCGAAGCGTCCATCGTGCATTTTGATCACGCACCACTTGCGCAAGAGCTTCGCGAACTTCGGCTGATTCACTCGATTTCAATGCACGCACCGCCTGCCTTCTCGTCGCGGAGGTTGGACCATTTTTCATCTGCTCGATCAAAAGTTGCGTCGCATGAGAAACTTCCAAGACTTTCAACACATCAAGCATCGGATCGACAGCAATCATCGTTGGCGGACCATCGAGCTCGATCTGTCGCTGGGCCGTCGCACTCGACACTGGAATCATCACAGTCCGCTCGCTCGATGCGGTGCGAACAAGAACGGGCAAGGAAAACTCCATCGGTCCCGCCAAAGTATTGCGATTTTTCTGTTCTACTTCGATCGTCAACAACCTCGATCCCGCGTTATAACTCGAACCGACTTTCACCACAGGACATCCAGATTGATAGCACCACTGCGAAAAGAACTGCTCCAAACTGCGACCGCTAGCTTCTTCCAAACACTGCCGAAAATCGCTGGTTTCCACCAGTTTTCCTGCAAATCGAGAAACATACAAATGCACGCCGCGGAAGAAAATCTCATCTCCAAGCATTCGACGAAGCATGTGCAATATGGACGCGCCTTTGGGATATGGATTCGCAGCGCGACTGAAAGTCTCGCCAGGATTGGAATAGACCCGCGAACACATTGCCTGCGGAATCGTTGCTGGTTCGCCACGCGGCATCCCACTATCGCCATCGGCAACTCCGGCATTGCCTAGAACTTGATCGTAATACCCATCGGCTCCGTCGCGTTCTTCCATCCAAAGCGCAGTTCCATATGTCGCCCAACCTTCATTGAGCCACAAGTGATCCCACGATTTGCAAGTCATCAAATCGCCACTCCACTGATGGCAAAGTTCGTGCGAAACAAGACCATCCAAATCACCTTCAAGCAACGCCGTCGCATCCATCACTGCGCCAGAGTTCATCGTCGTCGCAGAAGTATTTTCCATCCCACCCGCTGAAAAATTTCGCACGACAAGTTGGTCATATCGATCCCATGGATAGCGATGCCCGAATGCTTTTTCGAAGCAACCCATCATTCGATCCGTGTTCGCATACGTTGCTTGAACCAATCCCGCATGACTTGGTCGAGTCCACACCGACATCGGAACTCCGCTGATTGGCGCCGACAATTCTGTGCGCTGAAAATTTCCAGCGACGAGAGAAACGAGATATGGCACGTGAGGTTTTTCCTGAAGCCAGTGCCATATTTCGCGCCCACCTTCAGTGCGATGTTCGACCAATCTGCCATTGCCACTGACTGAAACTCCCGCAGGCACATCAACGACCAATTCGGTCGCAAGACGAATGTTTGGAAAGTCATGCACTGGAAACCAGTGATGGTTGGACTGCGGCTCACCTTGGGTATGGATCTCCGCCGCCATTCCAGCTTGACCATCAACACTCGGAATGGCGCTCGAAAATTTCATCCCTTGCCGAGGTTCGCGCACCCGATATTCAATGGAAAATTGCAGCGGTGTCGCAGCTTGATCCGCGACTCGTGGACCAATGGCTTCACGAAGACGGATTTGAAGAACTCCATCATCGTGCGACCACTCGAGAGGGTTCCCATCATTGCCTTTGACTGCGAGGATCTCCATATCCGCAGCATCCAATCGCAAGGACTCCACCCTTTGACCTGACGCAGCGATCGTATAGGTTGCCTTGCCGTCGAATGCCGGTGCGTTCAGATCGGGAACCTTGATGTCCAAGCGCAGATGCTTCCACTCGACTTGTGGATTGGGGGGGAAGTGCGCTGATGGCACATCACCCGTTGCATGCGCAAGGGTCATCGTCAAACAGAACACTGCAAACAGAGCACAAAAGTCCATGGTCTTTTCTAAAGCACCAACCCTATTTGAGATCGAAATTTTTCTTGGCATTCTGGTCATGTGCATCTTGTACCCACAATAGGCTTGTGAGTACCATCAATTTATGCCCCATTCGGATTCAGATGCCAGCTCAGGCTTCCTTTCGCAGTTTTCAAACAGCGAGGAATTGGGTGAACATTTCTCACCATCACCACCTGGATATGTCAAAGGAAGAACTCGATTCGTCGTTGTGATCGGTACCGTGATGAGCGGGCTTGGAAAAGGAATCTTTGCAAGTTCGCTGGCGAAGCTTCTTCAAGACAAAGGGCTCTCGGTTGCTCCTGTGAAGTTGGAGGGATATCTCAATATTGATTCTGGAACTCTCAATCCATATCGACATGGAGAAGTCTTCGTACTCGATGATGGACTCGAGACCGACATGGATCTTGGGACATACGAACGAATACTTGGACAGAATCTGTCTCGAAGTAATTTTATGACCGCTGGTCAGATTTACACAGAAATCCTTGAGTGCGAACGACGCGGCGGATATCTCGGACGCGATGTGCAAATGATTCCGCACGTCACGGGCGTTGTCAAGATGAAATTGCGCGAACTTGCGATGAAGGGTCCTGGCGGCAAACAAGTCGATGTCGTCTTCGTCGAAGTGGGTGGAACCGCTGGCGATTATGAAAATGGTTTTTATATCGAGGCCCTGCGCGAACTCGCCTTCGAAGAGGGCGATGGCAGCACTTGCTTCGTCGCATTGACATACATCATCGAACCCGCAATCTTGGGCGAACAAAAATCCAAAGCGGCTCAGCTTGGAATGAAGCGTCTGATGGAAGCTGGAATCCAGCCTCACATTATCGCGTGCCGCGCGAAGAATCCCGTCACTCCAAAGGTTGCCCAGAAAATCTCGATGTTCTCAAATGTGCCTATGAAACGCGTCTTTTCTATGCATGACCGAGAATCGATCTATGTGATTCCGGACGCAATGAGAACCGAAGGTCTTGATCGCGAAATTCTCTCCTTACTTCAACTGCATGACCGCGTTGATAATGTCGCAGAAGACCGCGCACGCAAAGTATGGTCTGCATTCTCATCGAGATTGAGCGGTCCGCGCGATCACAACATCACACTTGGAATTTCTGGCAAGTACGCCGCCTTGCGCGATGCCTATGCCTCGATCGACAAAGCAGTCGAACATTGCGCGGTTGAATTGAGTGCAACGGTGGACATCCGCTGGCTCGACACATCTGATTTTGATACTGCTGAACATGCTTCCCACGCGCTCGATGGAGTTGACGCGATCATTGTCCCCGGCGGATTTGGAATGCGCGGAGTCGAAGGAAAAATTCACTGCGTTGAATTGGCGCGAACGCAACGCATCCCCTTCTTGGGAATTTGTCTTGGCTTTCAAATGGCAGTCATCGAATACGCACGCAATGTGCTTGGATGGTCCGACGCCAACTCCACCGAGTTCAACAACAAAACGAAATATCCAGTCATCAGCGAACTGCCAGATCAAAAAAGACTTGAAGGAATCATGGGCGGAACAATGCGACTTGGTGCGCAAGATGTTGCCATCACTCCAAATTCTCTCGCATCATTTCTGTGTGGTGGATCGAAGTTGGTTCGCGAACGCTTCCGACATCGCTATGAAGTCGACCCAGCTTTCATCGTTCGCCTCGAAGCCGCAGGCCTGATTTTCAGCGGACGGCATCCAAAGCAACCCATTATGCAGGTTCTCGAATTGCCATTGACCAGCCATCCATATTTTATTGGCGCGCAATTCCATCCAGAATTGACAAGTCGACCGCTCGCTCCTCAAGCGCTCTTCATGGGACTTCTCGCCGCAGCGATCGCCCAGAAGGAACCGGCGTTTGCGCAGACTGCTGCGGGACGCCGATGGGTTCGATCCGCTTCGACCGCCAACTCGCATTCGGCTTGACGAGGTCGCATTCGGCTTGAATTCGTGCCCGTGACATTCTCGCTGGCTTGCCGAGCGACCATTTCGCAGACTCCGATATACTCTGCGATCCACGGCGATGTAGCTCAGCTGGTTAGAGCGGAGAATTCATAATTCTTAGGTCGGCGGTTCGAGTCCGCCCATCGCCACTGTAAAAATAGCAGCCCCGCTCGTACTTTCGAGCGGGCAAATGGAAACCCACAATGACTGACCGAAACACAAGCGACCTGCTCATTCAGGTTGCTATGCGGGCAGAAGCTCTGCCAATCATTCATCTCTTGTCTTTGAAACCTATCGGGAGAATGGACCCAAATCTTCCCTCGGAGTTATGGCAAGGCATTGTTCACGGTCATTGCATTTCTCTGGTCACAAACGGTTGTGATCCCGAATTTGATTGCGATCGAATCGGCACAGAATCTGCAGCGATTGTTGCCTTTCTAGCTTTGCGGATCACCCGCCCCAAACTCATATTCAATGCTGGCACGTGCGGAGGATTCGCATCCCAAGGCGCGACGATTGGCGACATCTATATGCCGACTCGTTTTCTATTTCACGATCAGCGCGTTGCCTTGCCGAAGTTTGATGCCTTCGCGAAGGGCGAAAAAACGACGGCGGACTTTCCAAAGATTCGCTCGGCGACCAATGCGAAGCACGGAACTTGTTCGACAGGATCGAGTCTCGACACGACTGTCGATGAAATGGCTTTCTTCGCTGCAGAATCTGTGACATGCAAAGATATGGAAGCTGCCGCAATCATTCGTGTCGCGCGCGATTTTCAGACACCATTCATTGCGCTGAAAGCTGTGACCGATTTGGTTGATCACCGCCAAACCGTGCAAGAATCCTTTTTGACCAATTTAAAATTTGCAACGGGCAGACTTGCTGATGCAGTTGATCATGCTGCGCGCGTTTTTTCTGCGGTGTGAAACGAGTGGGATTGAGTATTGAGGATTCTTATTTTTTGCAGAAGAGGACGGTGTTTTTTGCAATTTCAAAATTTTGCATTTCAACTTGAATCTGAATCTTCGTTGAGATTTACGGCGCAGGTTTACGGGCAAGGTTTACGGGCAAGGTTTACGGGCAGAAAGCGACACGCCGTTTGCGTACCCCCTGTTTGCGGGCAAAAATGATCCAAAAGTGAGCGTTTTGTGCCCGTAAACAGGGGTGTGGCGTATTGGGGATTCTTTGTGGTGCCAAATGCGCCCCCCAAATTGGATGCTTTGAAAAATGACAACGCCCGATGCGCGGCTCGAACGCGCGACCTCCAGTTTAGGAAACCAGTGCTCTATCCAACTGAGCTAATCGGGCTCGTGATATCGAAAGAATACCCCACAACCCCACTCCCCAAAGGTGACCCGCAGCGGGGAAATCAACGCGGCAATCAGCGCGGCTCTTCATAATCTGGATAGCGTCCGCCCGACTTTCGGTCAGCCTTCGCTTGGACGAAATAAAATACGCACCAACCAGAAAGAAAAATGATCCAAAGAATATTTGAAAGCAGGACGAGTTCCATAAGCAAAGATCATAAGTGATTTTCGCGGCAACTGCGTCTACTCTGAAGCTTTCACCGATGGACGATCCCCTTTTCAACATCGTGCTTTGGCAACCCCAAATTCCCCAGAACACGGGCAATATTGGGCGCACCGCAATGGCGACTCATTGTCGACTTCATGTGATTCATCCCATCGCCTTCGATATGGACGAAAAAGCCTGCCGCCGTGCGGGCTTGGATTACTGGGAACATGTGGACTGCCGCGAACACGCGTCGTGGGAGGCATATCTTGCCTCAGAAATGCCAAAGCGTCTTTGGCTTTTTACAACGAAATCCACGCGGCCGCACTGGAACGCTGACTTTCGCCGTGGAGACCACCTGCTTTTCGGTCAAGAGCAAGGCGGGATTTCGACTGAAATCCACGAATGGGTCTCTTCAACTTTCGGTATCGATCACCGCATCACCTTTCCGATGATCGCTGCGCAGAGCGCACGCAGCTTGAACCTTGCGACGGCCGTTGCATGCGGCGTCTATGAGGGGCTTCGGCAGATCTCGCTCGGAACTGAGGGATTGCCCTCTGCGTATGATCTATGAGCAGATATCGTGTTGGATCGTCGTGTCAATTTTTCACAGTCCATTTGCACGGAACAAGCATAGAAGGATAAATCATTGAACCAAATCCAATCTCAATCGCACCGCCGTGGCTTCACGCTTGTCGAACTTCTTGTCGCGATCGGAATCATTATGGTTCTCATCGGAATTCTTTTGCCTGCGCTTGGCAAGGTTTCGACGAAAGCGAAGGCGACTGCCACAACTGCGACGATGAACGAGTTCGCAAAAGCGTGCGATGTTTTCTATACGCAATTTGGTTATTACCCTGGGATTGTGCCGGAAGCCATGCTTGCCGCAACTGTGAATCCTCCAATCAGTGGAACCGAGAATGCATTGCTTCATCTGATGGGTGGAGCGATTCGAAACGATGATCCAACATATGCCGCAAGTGCTGGAACTGAATTGACCTTTGGAACCGCAGGAACCACCGGAACTGGTCAGGTCAAGATCAAGATCAATGCCATCGATATCGGCAAAGGACCGCGCATCGAAGGCAAGCAATACGAACCATTCTTCACACCCAAAGATGCGCAATTGAAAATCGCAGTGGGACAAGT
The DNA here is from genome assembly GCA_903961015.1 of uncultured bacterium. Taxonomy (GTDB): domain Bacteria; phylum Planctomycetota; class Phycisphaerae; order Phycisphaerales; family SM1A02; genus F1-60-MAGs104. Next base: position 3,071 of record CAJCCX010000278.1, on the reverse strand, counting down.
TGGACAAACGTTGCCTCTTCCCGATCTTCTTGATGCTTGGGGGCAACCGATTGGATATATCCGATCATCGCGGCCGACAGGACTGATGACTGGAACAGTTGCTGAAAATCCACAGTTTTTTATCGAACCACTTTTTCCATATTTTAACTCAACTGGTTTGGGAGATCTTGCGATTGACCAAACTGCAAACAGCGTCTTTTACGCTGGAACGACTGCGAACAAACAGGAATATCTCGCCCAACTCATTCGACATCCTGCGATGGGATCCTTCGCAGTGCTTGGCGATGCCAAAGCAGGAACCCCACGAGGAAAATATTTCTTGTTTTCACCAGGTTCTGACGGCATTTACTTTGCGAAGTTGGGAGACGGCCCAACACCAACTTTAACATTTACGTTTGCGGGAACAGACGCAAGAAAACCTGACGTCGTCACGACATACAACGATATCGTTGTATCTGGCGGCGGATAAAGACATAACAAAAGTACGAATCGAAAAAAGCGCGCCCAGTTAAAACTGGACGCGCTTGAAGATTCATTGACTGGAATTTTCTCGGTGGGATTTTCTCGCTGGGATTTTCTCGCTGGGATTTCATCAGCTCGAAAGTTTCATTCCAACTTCAATCAGTCTGGAAACTTGTAATCACCCTTTGGTGGATCTGCAGATGGAGGTGCCTTTCCGTCTGGTCCACCACCTGGCCCGCCCTTTCCGCCTTTACCTTTGCCACCCTGACCGCTCTTACCTTGACCGCCTTTTTCCATTTCCTTGCGAGCAGCAGCCATATTTGACTTGACCTCTGCTTGCTGATCTGGTGTCAGTACTGCCATGATTTGATCGCGTGCGGTTTCGAAGTTCGGCATAGTGGCGCGCAACTTTTGCATTTCTTCCATCACAGCTTTATCTGGCTTGCCGCCTGCGCCTGGTCCACCTGTACCTGGTCCGCCTGCACCTGGTCCGCCTGCGCCTGGTCCACCTGTACCTGGTCCGCCTGCGCCTGGTCCGCCTTCAGGTGGCTTGCCGCCTTTGCCGCCTTTACCACCACCTTGACCTCCACGCATGCCACCCATTTTTTCTTCCATCGCCTTCAATTTGTCGCCATTGGTCTCGCGCCATGCAGTCATTTCCTTCATGAACGTCTGGCGAATACCGTCGACTTTGGTGCGTTGATCATCGCTCAACATAGGTTCAACAGACTTCATGGATTCCATGAACAACCTCGCGTCCATCATTCCACCTTGCATTTGTTGGCGTTGACCCGCCTTGCCATTCTTGCCTTCTTTGGGGCCGAAAGATGAATCGCCTTTGCCTGCATCATCTGGAACCTTTGGTCCGGCCAAAGTGCCGCCGTTGCCGCCATCGCCTCGTGGCGGTCGCTTTGCTTTGGGAGCTGCAGGTGGCGCATTTTGAGCTCCATCGGGTGCGGTCATTGGATCGTCATCCCCGACGCAGAAAGCGGTCGGTTGGATACCCGCCATCGAAACGGCGGTTGCGAGAACAAACATAGAGCTGAAGAGTGAAGTACGTGTCATTAAGAATTCCTTTCGTGGGCATTTGTCGTCGAAGAGGGAAATGGGGACAGCAATACCGTACCATTTTGTTCTATGCAACTTTCCTCCGCCGATATCCACGCTGCTCTGCGCACAGTCAAGGACCCTGACCTCGGGAAGGATCTTGTCACTCTGAATATGGTCAAAGATGTTCGAATTGATGGGTCCAATATCGTGATCGGCATCGAGTTGACCACTCCTGCATGTCCAATGAAAGAAGTCATTCGAAATGATGTTGAAGCTGCGATTCAAGCACGCGCTTCTGCTGTCGGCGCGCCTGCTGCGCACGTGACCGTGGAATACACCGCAAAGGTTCGAGCCGCTGCGAATAAATCTGCGAGCAATCCGCTGCCGAATGTGAAGCATGTCATCGCCGTTGGTGCGGGAAAAGGCGGAGTCGGAAAAAGTACAGTCAGTGTCAATCTTGCAGTCGGCCTCGCTCGCATGGGAGCGAAAGTCGGATTGCTTGATGGCGATATCTATGGACCGAGCGCGCCGACGATGCTTGGGCTGCATGAACTTCCCGGCGCGATACGAAACGAAATGCTTATTCCATTCGAAGTGCATGGCATTCGCGCGATCACGATTGGAAAACTTGTCGATCCGGAAAAGGCACTCATCTGGCGCGGGCCGATGGCGCACGGGGCATTCAAACAACTTGCGCTTCAAACGGAATGGGGTGCGCTGGATTATCTCATCGTCGATCTCCCACCAGGAACCGGCGATGTGCCGCTGACTCTTGCGCAACTCTTGCCGCTGACTGGTGCAGTCGTTGTATGTACTCCACAACGCGTCGCTCAAGATGATGCGCGCCGTGCGGTGCGAATGTTTCAACAGCTTGATGTCCCTGTGCTTGGAGTGGTTGAAAATATGTCGTATTTCATCGGTGATGATGGCAAGACTTATGACATCTTCGGCAGAGGCGGAGCAGAAACTATGGCTCGCACGATGGACTTGCCATACCTCGGTGCGATCCCAATTCATATGGATTTACGGCGCAATAGCGACGAAGGAACGCCGCTGGAAAACTGGCGCGGAAATCCCACGCTTGCAGGCGAATTGGATGACGTTTGCCAACGCGTAGCCAGTCGAATATCGATCATCACTGTCGCAGGCGGTTTGATTCAGCCAACACTTTCAGTAACGGGCTAGATTTCTCTGCATGGACTCAAAAGTGGTTCGTGCAGATTTTGGCAGCGGACTGATTCGCAATCGGGCTCAAAAATGCTGCGCGCTGAAATCCAGCGCGCCCTCCGGCGCGCGCCAAGACAACTGCGCAGACTTGCTCGGCTTGCAAACTCGCCGGGGTTCAAATCATTCCGCTGCCCACGTTGGCGAATCAAATTCTCGCTCGAACGTTTTTCAGATCCGTCGTACTTCTGTTTGCGCGCCCAGCCGTTGAAAAATTCTGCCGGGCGAGTTCCGCAGGCGGCCGACGGCACTTGCAATAAAATTTCGTAAATCAGATCGTGTCGGTCGCCGAGGACTGTCTGAGCCCGGCGGGATCTTTTCACGGCTGCTCACTT
>CAJCCX010000277.1 GCA_903961015.1 uncultured bacterium | reverse complement strand
TGTCTTGGCGCGCGCCGGAGGGCGCGCTGGATTTCAGCACGCAGCATTTTTGAGCCCGATTGCGAATCAGTCCGCTGCCAAAATCTGCACGAACCACTTTTGAGCCCATTCACGCTATTTCGCAGGTTCAGTTTTCTCGGCGGAAATCACACATCGATATCCATTGGTCGAAGGGCGCGCTCCATCCATCGAAAGAACACGGCCACATCCATCAATTGATTTCAATCGCAGCGCATCCTGCTTCGCCATCCATTCGAAGAAACCCCGTCGATTTTTAATCGCCGCCTGTCGAGCCTCGAAATCGCTCTTCAATACTCGCAGAGTCGACCGCTGCTCGGTCAGTTCAATCCATTGTCCATCAGGAGAATTGCGAAACCACAAATCGTCGCGATGCGCATAGACCCTGCCATCAAGTCCGACAAAGTGATTTTCTTCCGTAGAGTTTGGAACAAGTGCTTCAGCCGCAATTTTCTCCGCGATCGGAATTGAAATGCATAACTCGCCTGAAAAGCGAAATATCCAAGGATTCCACCACATTCCACGACCGTATGTTTGCATAGAAAATGGTTTTATTCCAGCCATTTCAGCGGGAATTGCAAATCCCGTGCCAAAGACGACAACGCCATCATGCACGAATTCTCTGTGAGCACCGGATGTTGATCTGAAAGTCACCGTTGTTGGTGTGGAATCTGCAACTTGGATAAAGCGATACTCAAACAGAGGTGACTGAATCTGCAGAGACGCAATTGCTCTTGGAATTTTCACGCAAACCAACCATGGTCCATTTGGATTTGCTGCGATGAACCATGCATCAAGCGTGTTGCAATAAAAATCTTTTCCAAGTTTTAGCACCAGTTCATTCGCGTTGGTTGCACAAAAGACATTGGCAGTATCGGTTGCAATGAACTGTGGCTCTCCTTGCCATTGAACGGTGATCGTGGTGCTTCGTGGCAGAGTTCGTTCGCTTGGTAATGATGCCGCAAGAAGCGCTATTCGATTCGCTGGAGTATTGGGCACGCTTGCAAGCGCCTCCGCCCATCGAGATGATTCTGGAATCGATGCGAAGGCCGTGGGAAGCTGCGCGGGTTCAAGAAAAGTCCACGCAGCAGAATCAACCGAATCTGCGGTCAGCCATCGTCCCGATACAAGAAGGTAGTAAGTTCCCTCTTGATCTCGAAAGAACAGAGTTGATGTGTTCGCTGCGCCTTCGAGTTGGCCTGCAACGATTGAATCAAACTTAAGCGCGCCATCACTTTGGATAGTTTCCACTGAGGAATCGCTCAAAACGCCGACATTTGCAATGAGTGAATCTCGAAAAACCACGTGCGGTGGATCGTTACTGATAACGGTCGATGAGGGAGTTGGAAAAGCTTGCGTTTGCATCGAAGCGACTAAATCGTCGAATGCGACAGTTATTGCAGCGTTTTTCAGTGAGACAGCTACAGCATTTTGCAGGGATTTTATTTGATCATCATTGGCGGGAAAGCGCAGAGCAGGGACGGTGATATCTCGCAGTGTCACGGTGCGATCGCCGTGATTGATCGTCGTTCGAGCACGAATGCTGACCGTTCCTTCAAAGGACGAAACTGCATTTGCAAGTTGAACTTTCGTTGCAACTTTTGCATAGAGCATGCCATCACGCCACTCATCAACCTGAGGCTGGCTGAAAGTCACTTTGTCGCCAATCGCACTGGTCGCAGTTCGCGGCCACGCAAGTCGTACATCGTCGATTGCAAACGCAATCGTTGATTGAGCAAAAAGAGAAAATAGAAACAAACATGCAGCCGCAATTCCAAATACTCGACGGAATCGTTGCGCCAAAAAAAATTTAATTGGAAGGGAAAGCCAATTCATTGCCTGTATTGATGTCGACGAATTTCCATTTCAGGGTCCTCCCGATTCGTTCGATGACGAGCCATCCAATATCTTCGTCGGAGACTTCAAGAATCATTTGTACAACTGGATCTTGATTCGGTGCCAATTGAAACTGAATTCCTGGTCCATACAAGATGTCTAGGCTCTGGGAGTCCGACTGCGTGTTCAGCATGCGAAGGCTTTTCTCCACTGACGCTCGAGAACCTAAAGAGGATGGACTTCGTTCCGAGGGGGGGGCAGATGGAAGGACGACAAGAACACGCATTGAGGTGGCAGAATAGGAAAAGTGCGCTCGCCTGTGTAGCGGCCGAGTGGTTCTATTTGGCCACAGTTTGAGCGATAGATTCGGTGCTTCGAGCGCTTGCCGCACGGCGAACGCGCTCATCTCTGCGAGGGGTGATATTGCGAACGATCCCTAGACATTGCAGTCCACGAACTTCCCAGTATGTCAGGTCGAATTCCCACCAACGATGCTGCACAGTGCAACACGAAGGATCTTGATGATGATTATTGTGCCATCCTTCTCCAGCGGCAATCAAAGCAACGAGCCAATTATTGCGACTGTTCTCGCCTGTCTCGTGGCTGCGGTATCCAAACATGTGAGTCAGACTGTTCACGCTCCAAGTGATGTGCCACACGAGAACTGTTCGCAAGAACACTCCCCAGATCGTCACGCTTGTTGCGAAGAGTGCGGCATCCGCGACTGACGCACCAAAGAACCACGAGAGCCCCATCGGGATTGCGAAGTAAGGAATGCATTGACCAAAATAGAAAAAAATTGGTGCGATGGGATTTCGTTCAAGCCAGAAATAGAATGGATCTTGAAGCGTGTCGCGCGCATATCGAGAGTAATTTGAAACATGAGTCAGATCGTGATTGCGCAAGAAGAGCCATCCCATGTGGCCCCACAGAAAGTCGACGAGTGGTGAATGGGGATCCTCACCTTCATCGCTGTGGGCATGGTGCATGCGGTGTGTGGCGACCCAGCGTGCGGGAGAATCCTGCAGACAGCACAACGCAAGCGTGACGAGCGTCCATTCAAACCAACGCGGGACTTCGAAACTTCTATGAGTCAGAAGTCTGTGATATCCCATGGTGATTGCCTGCCCAAAGAGGTGAATTCCAACGAGGCAGACGATCAATCCAGTCCATGAGAAAAACATAGGGAAGGCTGCCAGGACTGACAATCCATGCACAAGTATGACCGGCAACAGGTATCGAAAAAATAATTCCGTCGGGATCGTTGAAGAGGGTCGAGTCAATAACTCTGTTGAGGGTGTGGTGGTCATTGAATTCGATTCGAAGTCGATCCGTTGCGGCGCTCGCTCATCCGTGAACGACGCCTTATTAAGGCAGGTCATTTATAACCAACAGTAGGGTAGCCGTTCTTGGCTGAGAATTGTCCGAAACAATTTATTTTTATACGGTCGGCACAAGTGGCTCAATTCGCTGTTCGAGGCGTTCCATCTCTTCATCTGTCATCCAAGGCAATTGGCGCAGTTTTTCGCGCAATCTGTCTGGCATTGGACGTCCCAATCGCTCGTGTGGGGGGCGACTCTTCCAACGACGATGAACCCATAGATATTGTTCCGGTGCGCCTCGAATCGCCATTTCAATCGCCCGATTGAATCGAGCGGTGATATAAAAAAGTGGATCGGGCTGATCTTTCCAATCGCGAGGATAGATAATGTCTGCATGATTCAGTTCGTACGAAAAAGTCCCATCGCAACGGCGAGCTGATCCGCTGACGATTGGAATTTCGTATCGCATCGCAAGCAAGCCGATTGATTTGTAACTCGAAGCAAGGCGGCCAAAGAATGGCACAAACATTCCATCGTTTCCAGCGTTTTGATCTGCGATGAATCCAACTCGTCCACCTTGTTCGATCAACTTCTGGACTTCGGTTGTCGCGCCCCATTTTGTGATGACTTGAAGCCCACGCGCTGCGCGCACATCGCTCAGCCATCGATCAATCCATGGATTATCCAGAGGCCGAGCGAGCGCGCTCATTCTGAATCCAAGAAGCGCAAGGACGAATCCCAATAACTCCCAATTTCCACAGTGACCTGTTACAAACAAAATTGGATCGCGCCCAACTAGCATTCGCAGCGATTCTTCGATTTTTCCAGTTTTGACATATTGAGGCCACGAAGTCGGAGTCAGCAAGCGGGGGATGGCAACAGTTTCCACCATAAACATTTGAAAGAGGCTTTGCACAGATTTTTCGGCGAGGTCGTTGGCTTCAGCTGGCGAGAGATGCGGGAAACTCCTGCTGATATGCCCGATCGCACGCTCTCGATGTCTGCGAATTGCACGAAAGTAAAGACTTCCAGCTCTTGCTGATGTGCGCATGTTCTGACCGACGCCAAACATATGAAAAACTCCGAAGAGTCCCCGCAATGCGGCGTACTGCGCAAATGCTGTTGTGTGATGAAGGGCGCCGTCGGGACGCAAGGTTCTGCGATCAGCGCTCTGCTGCGCCAGTGAGAATTTGGAATCGGTTCCAATTCAGGATGGGGATCTGAGCGGCGGACGCAGAGGTCAAGAGTTCTTGATACGAATCGTATGCACGGCTTGCAGCAAGCGATGCGGCATACGCAGAGTCACTCTCTCCCATCGAGCGCATTTGTGGCTTTGATGGGATAGATCCAATCACGACAAAGTCGATATCGGGTGTGATTTCTTCGCCTTCAACGACGACTCCACCCCAGTCTCGAATTTTCGCACGGATGTAATCGGTTTCGCCATCGGTGACTTTTCCATCATTGTCCACATCAAACTTACCGTGCACAAGAAACTTGTATTGATATGTTGGGCTGTACACGGCATTGGCGATGACATCACCCTTGGAGATCGATTTTCGTGGAGCTTTTCGAGTCACGCGGGCAGTACTTGTTGTGTCCCCAACTTTGATGATTTCGATGCTGGCATAGCCAGGTGTTTGGCGATCCGTCTTCGGGTCGTACATGATCGCCGTTGCGTCTGAATAGACCTCGAAAGTCATGCCTGGACGAACGCGATCCTTTGTTCCAAGCGAAATATAAACTTGATCTTTTGTGGCGGCCAAGTCAATGATGTTTCCGTCGACAAGAAGCGATGGATCTTTGGGACTGATACGAAATGCGTCAAGTTGCTTTTGTAATTCTGTGACTCGTCCAGAAAGTCCCTGATTCGCAGAGACAAGGCTGGCCTGTTTATTTTTTTCTTCTGCGATTTGATTCGCGTATTCGGACTTCGCTTCGTCTCGAGCTTTCGTGAGTTGATCCTTCAGTTCCTGAATCGACAAGAGTGCGGCTTCCGTTGACGCTCGGTATGGCTCGATTGTTGCCGTCAATTGCAATACTTTTTCGTCGGCGCTCTTGGATTTCTCGTCTGCTTGTGCTTGGACATTCGCCATTTGCGCGGTCAATTGCTCGACGATTTTTTGTTGCTCAAGAGTCTTCGCTTCCGCTTCGAGAACACTTCGGCGAAAGGATTCAAGAGATTGTTTGGCAGTCTGCTCTGGCTTGAGACCAAGCGCCGTTCGAACTGACACAGCATCAGCGCTGGTTTCTCCAGTCACTACAGTTGCAACTTCTGAGTTTTTCGATACGAGATATTCAACAACGCTCTTATTTTCACCTTCCGCAGCTTGTCGAACTTTTGCGCCTGGATCTTGGTCCAAATAGCCTGCGCTCACGACGGCGGCAAGTGCTCGCTTACTTTCCATTGCGATGGCATCGCTTTTGTTTCGTTCTGTAAAAAAGTAGATGGCAGTTGCAATCGAAAGCACCGTAAGGATCACGAATACGACGACAGCGATGAGGGGACCTGAAGATCCTGAGCGAATTGCCATAAGTCATATAGTGTCGCTGAAAACCCCATCCCTCGTCAAGTGCTCATTTGACCTTCACTTGCACAAACCGAAGTTTTCTGCGATACTGTCCCTCCGATGTTTTCTGGTCGCTTGCGCGGTCGACGTCGATTTTTGCGAGGAATATCACAGTGCCAAATTCTGAATCAGCGAAGAAACGAGTTCGACAAAACATAGACCGCAGTGCGCGGAATCGTTGGCGTCGTACCAAGGTGAAGGACGAGACCAAGTTGTTCCTCAAGGCAATCCATGATGGTGACAAGAGTGCGGCTGAAAAGTCCCTTCGGTTGCTTTCTGGAATGTTGGATCGGTTTGCACTCACGCCAACCATGCATCACAACACCGCGGCTCGCCGAAAGAGCCGTTTGGCAAAACGATTGAATAAGTTGACTGCCACGAAGTCCGCATAAGAAAATGGCGACTCGTCGAGGCGTTCGGGGAAAGGAACGCTCTGCAGGATCGTCTTCTCTGTCCAATTCTCGCCGAGGGAGTGCAAGCAGTTATTTTGAACGCTCCAAGCAACCGCTTGAGATATTGGCGCTGATCGCTCCGCTTGTTGTGCTTTACGAAATTGGGTTGATTTTTTTCTTGCGTGGATCGCATGGAACTTTGACAAATGGTGCGCACGAAAGTTTGCTGCGATTTTTCTCAAACTTTGGGGTCGACCCCGCTCGTATGAACCTGCCGACGCTGGCTCTGCCAGCTGTCGCACTCGTTGTGGTGATGATCGTCTGGCAAATTCTTCTGCGTAAGCAATGGTCGATTCATTTGCCGACGGTCGGAGGTATGGCGATCGAAAGCGCCTTGTTCGCACTTTCACTGTTGGTTTTGGCGCAACTAATTTCACGAGCGTTCACCCCAGCAATGCCGGATTCGATTTCGCAGCTGAGTCCGTTTGGGAAAATTGCCATCAGTATCGGGGCGGGGCTTTATGAAGAACTGATTTTCAGAATGATTCTTCTCTCCCTGCTGCATACGGTTTTTGTTGACCTCTTGCGCATGCCAGAGCGCTGGGGAATTGGCGTTGCGATAGGCATTTCTGCTGTGCTTTTTGCGCTGTATCACCCGCTGAAAACTGGGGCTGGAGTTCTGGATATCAGGCGTGCGGCCTTTTTCCTTGTGGCTGGAGTTTACTTCGGAGTTTTGTATGTGGTCCGAGGCTTTGGCATTGCCGTGGCAACTCACGCGCTGTACGACATCGCTGTCGTTGTCCTGTTGACGGACGATTGAAGACTCGTCATGAGATACACTCAGTTCAATTCATGAAAGTCGCAGTTTCACGCAAAGTTGTTGTTGGGATTTCAGTGCTCGTCGCTGTTGGAATCTTGTTCGCAGCGTGGCAATTTGATCGCGATCTTCCAAATTCGCGCCGCGATCGATCTGCACCAATCGAAGATTTAGTTGCGCCAAAACCTCTCACCGAGGCAGAGCTTGAAGCGGCTCAACAACATCGTGGTGGGACAACAACTGTCAAACTTGATCAAGGCGCGTGGGTTCAGGTTGCTGGAAAAGATGGACGAGTCGCGCAGCAATACACGGCCCAGAAAATCGATCCGCAGCCTGGCGCATTCATGTCAATGACGGAACCACGAACTGTCTTTTATATGGACGATGGTCGCGTCGCAACTTTGCGTGCGAATTCAGGGCGCGTCCATGTGCCAAATCGTGCGCTTGAATCAGGAACATTCGAAGGTGATGTTGTCATTCGTTTTTATCGCCCCGCGCCTGGAGCGATTGTCAATCTTGCGAAGGACAGTCCATCTTTCATTCTGGAATCCGAGCAGTTGGAGTTTGACCAAGTGCTGAATCAACTCGGATGTCGATCAGCCTTTCGCTTGACCACAGATATTCTGACTTTCGATGGCGAAGGACTCGATTTGCTTCTTGGATCAGATGGAAAGTCAATCGAACGTTTGACCGTTGATCATCCGCTTGGTCCGATCGTGATCGATCGCGCGCGGCAGAGTCGCACGCAAGCGAGTGCGATGCCACAGCAGCTTGCACCAAATATGGTTTTGATGACGCCGATTTCTATGCCCGTTGAGGGACGAGAGAATTTTTATGCGAACGCGCCTGCGCAAGCCGCGCCAGCGCCAGCCACACCAGCGCCAGCAGAGCGCTTCTATCGTCTTGAATTGCATGATGATGTCGAGATTTTGCGCTATTCAAATACAGATCGAGCTTGGTCGAAGGGCGACGAACTGGTTGCAATCTTTACGCTCAAAAGCGATTTGGTTGCGAAGGAAATGGTGATGAATACAGCGCCTGTTGGCTTGCCTGATCCTTTGGCGTTTCGTGGTCGAACAATTCCGCTGGGATTGCATTTGGGAATCGCCAGCCACATTGCAGGCGCTGTGATCGCAGCGGCACCCGAGCCACAAGGCGATCTCCTTGTGGTTCGATTTACTGGGAAATTGAAAATGGTGCCGGTCGCTGCGGATGAAAAAGTTCCAGATTCAGCGCAAGGCATGAACGTTCAAATTGATGGTCAGGATGTTGAGTTGGCGAATCAAGCTGGCCTTGCACTTCGAGCGAAGGATGTTGATATGGATCTGGTCAAAGATGCGATGGGCCGCACAACTCCCAAACTTCTTGTGGCAACTGGTGCAGTCGAAGCGACGAATGTTGCCCAGACACTTTGGTGCGATGCGCTGCGCGCTCAGTTTGAAACTATTCAAGCGGAAGCAGCGCCAAGAGCTGCCAATGCGAGCGACCCCGCACTCGGTCCATCTGAAGTCACGCGTATTGATGCCGATCATGGCGTGCAAATTCAACTGAAGGATGGAGCGCGCGTATTCGCCGATGGAATGATTGCATTTCCGCCAAAGGGATTGGCGGATCTTCGTGGCCCAGGACTTTCGATCATTCGTGGCGGAGTCATGATCGATGCGATTCCATCTTTGTCAGTCAATGATCGCAATCGAACGGCAGAATCACCAGGTGGTGGACGTGCGCGCAGTTGGCAGGCCTCCATCGTCGCTGCGGAACTGCGAGGAAAGATAGAACTTCCTGCAGCTCTTGCTGCGAAACCCGAGATGGACGCGCAGTGGAAGGGGCAGATGACTTTTACAGATCGCGCGCAGAATGGCGCAGTATTGGATCTTGCGCAAGATGTAAGGATTCGAGCTGAACCACGACCCGAAGAGTTCGACGCACTCGATGCGCAAACTGTTCACCTGGAATTGGATCGTCGTCCAACAGCAGGTGGTGCGCTTGTGAGTGCTGTTCAGGCAAACGTACAAACTCCCGCGGGAGGCGATATTCGTCCTCGGCGATTGATCGCGACTGGTGATGTGCGCATGGAAAATCAAGTTTGGTTGAATGCAAATCGAACGGGTGAACCACGACTCTTTCAAGTGCGCGGACAGACCATCGATTATGACGCGGTCACCGGCGAGGCGAGTGTGCCAAGTGCCGGAAGTGTTCTTGTCAATGTGCCATCGGGCGGTTCGCTCGATCCGAAGGCGCAGCAGAATCGCACGCGTGATCAATCCGTGCCAGGGGGAGGAATTGAAGGTATCAGCCGATTTCGATGGGGTTCAGCGATGAATCTGAAGCGACTCGTCGACGAAAAGTTTCTGATGACAATGGATAAGTCGGTCGAACTTGTGCGCGCAGGAATAAAGAAGTCAGACACATTGACTCTGACTTGTGATCGTCTCGAAGCAACTTTGGAGCGTCGAATGGAGACGAACGCGAATCCCAAAGCTGGTACCCAACCCGCGTTCAATTTGGGAGGATCATCCGAAGTGGAGCGCGTGCGCGGTATCGGTCGTTGCTTCATTCGCACTTTGGATTATGACGTGGAGTGCGAAGAGTTTGATTACAACGTTGTGACACAGATTGCCGAAATGCGCGCGCGTCCTGGAAGGCTGGTCAATGTCTTGCCGAAGGGTCAAGGAACTCCGCTTCGTGCAGCAGCAATGACGTGGGATCTTCAATCTGGACGAATTCAGATTCGCTCAGCTTCTGGAACGATCGGCCAATAATTTCAGCGAGCGAGAAAATTTCGTTCGATCAAATTCGATCGCGAATCGTCCAAAGATCAGTAAAGAGTGGCGTGAAGAGCGTGGCGCGTAAATATGCGGCGCCAGGGGATCCGCCCGTTCCAATTCGTGCGCCGATTGTTCGTTCGACCATTTTGACGTGACGATAACGCCACTCTTGAATGCCTTCGTCCAGGTCGACCATCAATTCGCAGAGCATTCGATCATTTGGATGATTGTGATAGATATCCAACAGGATTTCCTGCAGTTCTGCGTCTGTTTCAGGTAGTGCCTGCATGGGAGTATCAATCAATCGATTTGGAATGGCGTGTCCAACATGCTTCAGTCTGCGCAGAAAAGATTGCCATAAAGTGAAATCATTCATGCGCCCGGCAAGTGCAACGCGCTCTGGACTTCCTTCGGGATATCGATCAATCGCTGCAGCGCGTTTGTTGCCCAGAATGAATTCGAATTCGCGAAACTGCGAAGATTGAAAACCACTTGCGCTGGAAAGGAGGGATCGAAAAGAGAGAAACGAAACGGGACTCATCGTTTCGAGCACATCGATTTGACCAACCATCGTCTTGAGAATCGTCAGCATTCGCTTCAAAGTTGAGAGCGCAGTTGGATCATCTCCAGCTTCCAATGCACGCTGCAGAAAGAGCGCTTCATG
>CAJCCX010000276.1 GCA_903961015.1 uncultured bacterium | reverse complement strand
TTCTGATTACCAAGATTCGCCAGTGGATTGCTGTCAATAGTGATTCAAAGTCAGATTCGCAAGCATCCTCGCTGAGCCCCGATTCGCTTCGCATTCTGGCAACGACTTACTGCGATTTGGTTGGTCCACTTTCGAGTCAACTCAGTCGGTGTGCGCAGTGGGCAACGAAAGGACTCTTCGTCGAAGCATGTTCCGTGTGCGATGACTACCCAGATTTGCTGGGGATCGCGAAGGAATTTACTTTCGAAGGATCGCTGAGAGTGGTCGGCAATACAAGCGCATCCGCTGAGGTTGCGAAATTGTTGCAGCCCTTTGCCCCGACTGGTGTCATCGTTCCTGTGATTGCGGATTCAGATATCGCAGCAGTCGAGCGGGCGTATGGCGAGCTCGACAGAACGGCTGAAATGGTTGCTGAAGTTCAGTCCCTCGCGTTGGCACGAGCAAGTGTCGCGCTGCGAGTGACAGCTCTTCGCAAACTTTTTCGCGACAATCCTGGTGCGAGTATTTGGCAAAATGAGATTCGCCGTATTGAAGGTGGCGCATTCGAGTTCGTTCATGAACGAATGAAAATAGCGCACCAACAGGGCGATTTCGCTGTGGCGCAAGAAGTCATGAACGAACTGGGCAGAAAAGATTGGGGAATGCCAGTGCCAGTTGGGGTCAAGAATTCTTGCGAGAAAATGTGGAGCGAGCTTCTTGCCCGCGAAGCAGAGAGACGCTTTAGCGAACTTGGTCGATCGATTCGAGAGGCGAGTTCCGCAGCCAATGCGCAAAGACTTGAGGAACTTGAAACTGCTTGGCTCCAGGTACAAAATGAAACTGGATGCGATCCAAGCCGTGATGCCGATGCGGCAGTTGTGCCTGCTTTCCAGTGGCTCGCCGCGGATAGAGAACGTCGACGACGAGAAGCAGAGTTTCAGGATGCCGTCGCCGCAGTCGATGCAGCGATTGAAAATGGCGAAGACGACCAAGAGATAGCGCGTTGTTTTTCCCTTGCAAGTTCATTCGAACGCGAAGTTCCTGAGCGTGTACGGATGCGTATCGAAAACATGCAACAAGCTGTTCGATTGCGCCATCGTCGAAGGACGAAATTGTTCGTAGCTGCAATTGCCAGCGTGGTCATTCTGATCGGTGCATTTGCCGCATGGGCAGTTCATCGTGGGCATGTTCGTGACGAAGTCGCGATTCTGGTGAAGCAGGTTGAAGATCAACTTTCGCAACATCAAATTCCAGCTGCCGAGCAAGTTCTCGCATCTCAGCCTGGCCTTGCAGGAGAGGTTGAGGTCGCTGCAGTTACTGCCAAAGTGACAGAGGCCAAACCGCAGTGGGAGAAAGATCGCAAGAGTTTCGATGCATTGAAGGAAGAGATCGCAAGGGCAAGTACGGGTGACATCTCGAAGGCGAAATTGGATGCAATGCTTGCAGCTGTTGCGGTATTAAAACCAAGCATGACTGATGATGAGCTCAAACAGTGTGATCAACTTGTTTCCAAGGCAAAGTCTGTTCTTGATCTGACAGTCGCAAAAAGATTGACGAGTTTGACCCCTAAGTCGAATGCATTTGGCGTTGAATCGACGGGCATTCTCAACCTTGACCAGATCGCCGAATCCAGTCGCTATGACACAAAGGTGCTCTCGGCAATTCGCGACAAAATCTCCTTCGTGATTGCCACGGGTGATGGATTGATGGCTGAGTATTCCGACATCGGTGCTGAGCACATCACCTCCGTCAAGGCTGGAGTTGAACGTCTCAAAAAACTGCAAGCCGAATTGGTTGATCGCATTGCGAAGATTGGCGAGTTCGAGAAAACCCTCGCACAATTGACAGCGTCATACAAGGATTCAGAGGAATTCAATCGCAAGTACGCAGCGATCGTCGAAGATTCAAAGGCGGTGCTTGCAGGATTGGGGCTCGGATCTGACTTCAAATCTGGTCGAGAATTAGCACTCGGATTTGGCGGATTCTTGACATGGAATACCCTCATCGATGGTCGACCAGAACGCTTTTTTGCGTGGAAGGGAAAGTTGCCTTCGGAGCCTGCTGCATTGGCTGCACTGAAGGATTATGTAACTTCTAATCCTGATTCAACATTTCGTCCTCAGGTTCAGAAGTTGATTCTCATTGCTGAAAAAGCATTTGATGACCGCGATCAATCTGCTGCAACACGAATTGCTGCGCGAATCAATGGATCGGGGATGACAGATATTTGCGCTGTGCCGCTTAAAAAAGGAAGTCCTGTCTATCGCAAACGCGCCGATGAGGTCAATCTCGCAACTGCCGATCCATGGACCGATGGAGTCATGCGCAGCATCGCGGACATGTTGACTGATTGGGAGAAGCTTGAACCACTCATCAAGAGTCAGTCCAAGGGGTATGACCGAGTGCCAAACGATGCAGGCGATTGCCCAACATCGAAAAAAATCCGAGAACTACTCTCAGTGATGGTGAAGGATGGGACGCTGATCGGCACCAGAAAGCTGATGATGCAGTTGATCACTCAGATCGCTGCTGGCGATAATGCGGCATCTTCAAAGCGAGAAGATTCACTCCTTCGATTGTGGTGCGTACTCAATCTGGTCGACTTCTGGATGGAAGAACTTGCGTTCGATACGAGCATTGGGATTGACCAGAAACTCTTTGATGGTGCCGCTCAAGTACGAGAGAAGTTTTCGCAGGCAGTTGATTATGACTGGGTTGTGACTCGGTTGGAGAAACACGATTTGGAAGAACGTGCGCAATTGATCAATCGTGCATCGGAAGCCTTGAAAATCTTTGCAGCAATATCGGCAACTAACAAAGAGATCAGCGACACAACAATCTTTGGCGGTCTAGAGGACGCTCTCGTTGAAGTCAAAGTCGCCGGAGTCGTGGAAGTGAATCCTTTTCTTCGAACGCGATCTTTACAGTTGATTGATCCCGACAGCGCTGCGCCACTTTTTATGCTTGTTCAATCGAAACTCAATAAGTTTGAGTTTGTGTCATTCCAACCGAGCACCATCGAACAGACACTTGCAACATACAAGTCTCCGTACGCACCATTGCTCGTCTTTTCGCAACAATTAAAGAAAGGTCGTTGATGGGCTCCAAGACTGTATTGAGTTTCCGCTCTGTTGATCCTGAGGCGCGCATAGGCCTTCCAAGTGGTCGGTTTACAACGCCACATCAACTGAGTTCTTTTCTTGGTGGGTGCCTCTTGATGGGTGTCGTGTATGGAATCGGTCTGCTCCTCAAAGACCGTGGTGATTGGGGGCCGGAAATGTGGAGTTATCTCGCTGGTTATCAGGGATTCCCAATCATCATGATGATCTTGTCTTGCTGGAGCGCTTCAATCCTGATTATTAAAGCTCTCAAGATCCGTACTCAGCGAAAGGCGCTTTCGCTTCAGATCATTCCAAATGATCCTAAGTTTACGATCACAACTGCAACGGCATTGAAAGTGATTCAAGCAATCGAATCTTCCGTCGAAGACTCACGACGTTTTATGTACCTCAATCGAATTGTGATTGCTTTGCGAAGCATGAGAAATGTTGGGCGTATCGGGGACATCGATGAAATGTTGCAATCAGCAGCTGAAAATGACGAGGCTGGTGCCGAAAGTGGATACACACTGCTGAAAGGATTTGTGTGGGCGATTCCCGTTCTTGGTTTCATTGGAACTGTGGTGGGATTGACTCAAGCGATGGGAAAGTTCAAGCTTGCTCTTGCTCCTGTTGTGAGTGGAGGAAACCAACAGGGAGTTTCGCAAGTTTCTCAGGGGCTTCTTGAAGTGCTTCGTGGATTGGACGTCGCATTTGTGACAACAGCTGAGGCGCTCATTCTTGTGTTCATCATTCATATGGTGAGCGTCTTCATTCGCAGTGCTGACGAAGCAATTTTGGACGACACGCGTGAAGCTGCTCATGACAATATTGCATCACGCGTTCGCATTGAATTGGAAACG
>CAJCCX010000275.1 GCA_903961015.1 uncultured bacterium | reverse complement strand
CTCAAACATGCTGCGCCGAGCTGCGCAGACTTGCTCGGCTTGCAAACTCGCCGGGGTTCAAATCATTCCGCTGCCCACGTTGGCGAATCAAATTCTCGCTCGAACGTTTCTCAGATCAGTCGTGCTTCTGTGTGCGAGCCGAGCCGTTGAAAAATTCTGCCGGGCGAGTTCCGCAGGCGGCCGACGGCGCTTGCAAAAGAATTTCGCAAACTGGATCGTGTCGGTCGCCGAGGACTGTTTGAGCCCGGCGGGATCTTTTCACGGCTAAACACTTATGCATTTCTGTGGCTGTATCCGTAGCTGTATCCGCAGCTCGAATCGCTGGCTGAAAATTTGTGAACATGAATTTGTTGATCTCGCTGAATCTGGCGTTACTATTCGTTCAGATTGACGCTCAAGCCAATACTCTCTGCAAGCGAAGCAAATGCAAAGATGGCGGACATTCAGCTACCAATGCGCCAAATGGAAGCACGCGTCGAAGCGAATCGCTGCTTGTACTGCTTTGATGCGCCATGCATTCACGCTTGCCCCACTGGAATTGATGTGCCAGCATTCATTCGCAAGATCGCTGGCGGAAACGAAATTGGCGCAGCGAAAACAATCCTTGAAGCAAATATCTTGGGCGCATCCTGCGCGCGAATTTGTCCAACCAAAGTGCTCTGTGAAGGAGCGTGCGTCTTGCATGATCGCGACGAAAAGCCAATTGAAATTGGCCGTCTGCAGCGCCACGCGACTGATTTCGTGAACGATCGCGGGATTCATGTACTCAAACCACCTGAAAAAAAGAATGGCAAGAGTGTTGCGGTTGTGGGATCTGGACCTGCTGGCCTTGGATGTGCGGCAGAACTTGCGCAACTTGGATATCAAGTGACCATTTTTGAGAAATCAAAGTTGCCAGGTGGATTGAATACATACGGAATCGCTTATTACAAGTTGAAGCCTCAGCTGAGTCTGAATGAAGCAGAACTTGTGAAAGATCTCGGCGTTGACATTCGCTGCGGAGTCGAAGTTGGACGTGATATCAGCGGCGAAGAATTGCAACGCGATTTCGATGCGGTGTTCTTGGGGCTAGGACTTGGTGACGGTAATCGACTTGGAATCGATGGGGAAAATCTTCCAGAGTGCCTTGATGCTTTGGACTTTATCGAGCAGATTCATACCAAACCACTGCACGAAATCCCTGTGGGGCATCAAGTCGTAGTCATCGGCGGCGGAAATACTGCAATCGATGCGGCAACTCAGTCTGTTCGACTTGGAGCGAAGCGAGTGACGATGGTCTATCGCCGAGGCGAGTCGCAGATGTCGGCGTATCCATTTGAATTCGAAAAGGCAAAGCATGACAGCGTTCACTTTCTCTTTGATTCAATGCCTATCAGCGTTGTAGAAGTTGCGGGTCATGTTGTTGGGATTCGTCTCGCACGAACGCGAATGACGGCGGACGGAAAACTGGAAATGATTCCTGGTTCTGAATTCACGCAAGAGTGCGACATGATTCTCAAGGCAGTCGGCCAGGAGAAACAAGCAGAGATCATGCGTGGAATTTTTCCCAAGATCGCAGTTGGTCTAGGTGGCGTTATCACACGCGATCAAATGAGTGGGGCGACGAATGTTTCCGATATCTTTGTTGGTGGCGATTGTGCAAATGGTGGTCGTGAGGTCGTCAATGCCGTCGGCGAGGGGAAAAAAGCGGCTCATGGAATCCACGCATTTCTTGCAGGCGAACGTGCTTCGCTGCCCATACAACCTTCGCGCTTAGGAGTCGACGGAAGCGCCTCCGGTTGCGGATTGCACAATCCAATTCGAGCGCATGAATTAGAAGCTCATTGGAAAGCAAATCAATCCACAAAGAATTCTGGAGAGCACCGTGGCTGATCTTTCTGTGAATTTCGCTGGTATTCGCACGCCAAATCCATTCTGGGTTGCGTCGGGCCCACCATCCAATACTGCGTACCAAACTCACCGCGCATTCGAGGCTGGCTGGGGTGGATTGGTTTGGAAAACAATTGGCACACCAATTGTGAATGTCTCTTCGCGATATTCCGCCCTCGATATAGGCGGACAGCGAATGGTCGGATTTAACAATATTGAACTTATTTCAGACCGTTCTCCAGAAGTGAACTTTCAAGAGATTGCCGAAGTGAAGAAGCGTTGGCCGAATCACGCTGTCATTGCATCACTGATGTGTGAATCGCGTGAACAGTGGCATGAATTCATACGACGATCCGAGGATGCTGGCGCAGACGGAATCGAATTGAATTATGGCTGCCCGCATGGCATGTGTGAGCGCGGCATGGGGTCTGCCGTGGGGCAGCAACCACTCGTTGCCGAACGCATCACGGGGTGGGTGATGGAGGTCGCAAAGATTCCCGTCATCGTGAAGTTGACACCAAATATCACAGACATCACCGCTGCTGCGCGTGCTGCGAAGCGCGCAGGGGCAAATGCAATCTCCCTGATCAATACAATCAACTCGATCACGAATGTCAATTTAGATACGTTCGCATCAGAACCTGCAGTACGCGGGATGAGTTCGCATGGGGGATATTGCGGTCCAGCGGTCAAGCCAATCGCCTTAAACATGGTGCAAAGTTGCGCGGCAGATCCTGAAGTTCGGATTCCGATTTCTGGGATTGGAGGGATATCTAACTGGCGCGATGCCGCAGAATTTATGGCTTTTGGTGCGGGAACTGTACAGGTGTGTACCGCGATTATGCATCATGGATTTCGGATTGTTGATGACATGATTGAAGGACTCAATTCATATCTTGACGAAAAGAAAATGCGCAGCGTCGACGATCTCTGCGGACGCGCAGTCGCCAATGTGACAACATGGGAAAAGCTTGATTTGAATTTTCGGCAAGTTGCACGAATCAATCACGATACATGCATTGGATGCAATCTCTGTTATATCGCATGCGAAGATGGTGCGCACCAGTGCATTGACCTCTTGAATCCCGATTCGCTTGGGCTTGATCTGGGACCTGGTCGTGTTCCACACAAACACGTTCCCAAAGTTCGCGAAGATGATTGCGTTGGATGCAATCTGTGCACACTGGTCTGCCCAGTCGATCGATGCATCACGATGGTGGAAGTCCCAACTGGAAAACCGCCGATGACTTGGGTCGAATATCAAGCCAAAGTCGCCAGCGGAGAGATGAAGCCTCTGCCTCCGCATCATTAAAAACATACGCGGCGGACTGTGGGAAAATCACACCGCCAAAGAAGCATTCGATCGCAATCGTTCGATTGAGAGCCCGCCAACGACGACACAAGTCACTGCAGAATGAGCCAAAATCCAAGGGATTGCTGCGCCTGGATCGAGCGTGCCGCTGGCAAGTGGTTTCTTGATAAAGATCGCCTTGCCCACTTTTTCTGCAGCGACAAGAATTGCGAGCATCTCTTGAGCCTTGGGATGAAACTCAAGCATCAATGCATCGACTCGAGAATCGAGCAACGCTACCGCAGCACCTTCGGGAGACTTCGGAGAAAAACCGATTGCGCCAATCTTGCCAGTTGACTTGAGAGAATCAAGTGCTGCGATCGCACCACCATCACGCAGAATGGCGATGTCGGATCCATCAGAATGAATCCAAACCAGACTGACAGATTCACTTTGAAGACGAGCGATGCTTTCGTGAACGCTCTTAGAAATTGCTGTGCGCGAGAAGTCGTATTGCGAAACTCCATTTGCAAATTGCTCTCCAGCTTTGGTCGAGAGAAAAACTTTTTCGCGCACTGCAGGATCGAGTCCTGCCAACGCAAGTCCCACCCGATACTCGCTCAATCCATATGCGGGCGCAGTGTCGATTGCGTGAACGCCAAGGGCAAGCACATTGCGTACGAGTGCGACGGAGTCCGCTTCACTTGGAAGTTCATAAGCCTGAGGATATTTTGCTCCTTGATTGCGGCCAATCTTGAATGCGCCCCATCCGATGGCAGTGACTGATCGACCCAAGCGCGCAGAAGTTCGAAGTGGAATGTCCAAAGCACTCATGCGATCGATTTCCATGAACTTACAGCAACTTCCCACGGTCTTTGCGCGAATTCCGGTGCAGGAATATCACTTGGCCAGCGCGGTGTGGGATATTCTTTCGCCGCGATGGATGCTGTGATTTCTGCTGCGATCACTGGCGCCAAGACAAGTTTGATCGGCCACACAGTTGTGACTCCACCAGTAGTGCGCGCGAATGCACGCGGTGGCCGACGACCATCTGCGGTACGGGGCTCCGCACGATCCACGTCATAACTTGCGAATGAGCACCCTTGCAAATTGAGCTTTGGAATCGCGCTGTGAAGTTCTGCAAGTGCATGCGTACGAAAATTTTCGAGCGTCATGCGAGGACCATCTTCTGCGATTTGACCTCCGATATGCCAAACGACTTCATCACTGGAGATTCGATCGCTTGTGATCGTGACGCGTGTCTTGGCGCCATCAATGCAGTGACCGAAAACCATTTCGAGTGGGCCACGAATCATCGCTTGCCGAAGCGGTCTTCGCTGCATTTCGCATGCTATGCCTGCCAATTTGCAAAGCGCTTCATTTCCAGCACCAGCAGTCAAGATAAGTTGGCGCGCGAAAACGCTCACCGAACGCCCGCCGACAATTTCAATCTTTTGCAGTCCATTTTCTGCAACGATGCTGCGAACATTGCCCAGAGCGATGCATCCAGCATGCCGCTTTGTGAGAACTTGCAACAGTGAACGAGGATCGATCACAGTTTCCGCAAGTGTGAGCACTTCCCCGCCAACATCTTTCAACCACACTGGTCGCGCATCTTTCGAAACTGGCTCTGGCCGAGTGCGCAGCGCGACCTTTGCACCAAGCATTCCTGCAACACCTGCGAGACCTGCTGTGCGCCAGAGATAGCAGTGATCTGCAAGTTTGCGAACCGCACGCAAATCCGTTCCATCACCCGAAAGCATTTTCGACCAGAGCGATGCAGCCGCTGCTGCCTCGGCGGCATCATCGCCAGCAATACCGCCGAGCGAATACTTCAACCCAGCATGCAGAATGCCTTGGCTTGATGTCGTTTGCCCATATCCAAGAGCTGTCGACTCAATCAACAACGCAGAAATACCCTTGCTGACAAGCGAATCCAACAGAAATAGTCCAGCGCAACCTGCGCCGACAATCAACACATCCAAAGTAGGAATTTCTTGGCTCATAAGCGTTTGAGTCGAGATAGTAACACTCACCGAACCAATTTCGCACACTTGCTCTTCGATAGACTGTCGATCGATTCGTATAGGAGAACCACAATGCAAACCACCGCAACTCTTTCACCGTGCCCGCTCTTGATCGGCGGCGAATGGATCACCCCCAACATTGCAACAACGCCAGTCTTTAATCCTTCAACTGGAGAATTGATTGCCAACTGTCCCGTTGGAGGAAAAGTCGAAGTCAATGCTGCAGTCGAAGCAGCTGCGGATGCATTTCCTGCATGGGCTCAAACGCCAGCGATCGAACGCGCTCGAATCTTTTTTCGTTACCGACAACTGATCGAAGCAAATTTCGATCGACTCTGTGTCGCAGTTTCGCGAGAGCATGGAAAGACATTGGCCGAAGCGCGCGGAAGTGTCTATAGAGGTCTGGAGAACATCGAGTATGCCTGCGGAATTCCATCATTGTTGATGGGCGATACCTTGGAGATCGCACGAGGCGTGGACTGCGAAACATCGCATCAGCCGCTTGGAGTCTGCGTTGGAATCACGCCGTTCAACTTTCCCATTATGGTTCCGCTGTGGATGTTTCCGGTCGCGATTGCGTGCGGGAATACATTTGTCTTGAAGCCGAGTGAAAAAGTTCCACTTGGGGCGGTGATGCTTGCGGAATTACTGATGGAAGCTGGCCTGCCAAAGGGAGTTTTCAATCTTGTGCATGGTGGTCGCGAAAGCGTTGACGCGCTCTTGACGCATCCCAAAGTAAAGGCGATTTCGTTTGTTGGTTCGACGCCGATTGCAAAGTACATCTATGAAACTGGCACAAAGCATGGCAAGCGTGTGCAAGCAAATGGCGGTGCGAAGAATTACATCGTCATCATGCCCGACGCGGATGTTCCAAAGACTGTCGAAGCGCTTGCAACTGCTGCGTTTGGCTGCGCAGGTGAAAGGTGCATGGCTGGATCAACAGCGTTGACTGTTGGCGTTGCCGCTGAACGACTTCTGCCCTCATTAGTTGAAGCTGCGAAGAACATTCGAGTTGGCCCAACGGATCGAAAAAACCAGCCGGATATGGGACCAGTCATCACCGCGCAACACCGAGATCGAGTCGTCGAACTTGTTTCCAAGGGCGAACAAGAAGGCGCGAAAATCATTTGCGACGGGCGTGGAGTAAAAGTTCCAGATGCTCCCAAAGGCTTTTATGTCGGAGCAACGATTGTCGATCAAGTCGCGGCAGAAATGACGATTGCACGCGAAGAAGTTTTCGGTCCTGTACTGAATGTGATGCGGATGGAAGATCTCGATCATGCCATTGAATTGGCGAACAAATCCAGCTTTGGAAATGGCGCAGCGATCTTCACGAATTCTGGCTTCGCCGCACGAGAATTTCGTCACCGCGTGAAAGCTGGAATGGTTGGAATCAATGTGGGCGTTCCCGCAACAATGGCGATGTTTCCATTCACTGGATGGGATGAATCATTTTATGGCGACTTGCATATTCAAGGACGCGAAGGCGTGCAATTCTTTACCCAACAAAAGGTCGTCTCGACACGTTGGTTTGGCGGAAACGCGGCGGATGTCTGGCGCAAATGACAACATTGCTCATCCAAGGCGGCGAGATCGTGACCGACACGAAACGCTTTCGTGGTGATGTTCTGTGCAATGACGATGTGATTTCGCAAATCGGTGAAAACCTCGTTGCGCCCGCAGGCGCAACGATCGTCAACGCAAAGGGAAAGTTTGTCTTTCCTGGGTTCATCGATCCTCATGTGCATATCTATTTGCCGTTCATGGGAACACATGCAAAAGACACATACGAAACTGCCAGCCGTGCGGCGTTAATAGGTGGGACGACCACGATGATTGAGATGTGTTGTCCAGCGCGAAGCGATGACCCACTAGAGGCGTTTGACCTGTGGATGTCGAAAGCCGTCGGAAAATCTGCGTGTGATTTTTCGTTTCATATGGGCGTTACAAAGTTTGATGACTCGACAGAAACAAAGCTGACCGAAATCGTTCGGCGCGGCATTGCCTCATTCAAGATTTTCCTTGCATACAAAGGCGCATTTGGCATCGACGACGGCGAGCTTTATCGCACGCTGCGATTGGCAAAGAAACTCGGCGTGATCGTCACGGCGCACTGCGAGAATGAAACACTTGTCGCTGAAAAATCTCGCGAACTTCTTGCTGCAGGAAAAACCGATCCTTCTCAACATCATGAGAGCCGTCCGCCTCAGGTCGAAGCAGATGGAGTTCATCACTTGATGTCCTTCGCGGAAATGACTGGCGCTGCGACATACATCGTGCATCTCAGTTGTGCAGAGGCGCTTGAGCGTGCTCTTTCCGCGAGGGCTCGCGGCGTGCGAGTCAACATCGAAACGCTTATTCAATACCTCATACTTTCCAAGAGCGATGCCGAGCGGCCGAACTTCGAAGGTGCGAAATTTGTGATGTCTCCTCCGCTGCGCGATGCTCGCAATCAGGCAATCTTGTGGAAGGCCCTGCAGGAAGGGGAAATTGACACGGTCGCAACTGATCATGCGCCATTTGATTTTGCAACGCAGAAGCAAATGGGTCGCGAGGACTTCACTCGAATTCCAAATGGCATTCCTTCTCTCGAAGATCGAATTCGGTTGCTTTACACCTATGGAGTCTGCAAAGGAAAAATGGATCTCAGCACGATGGTCCGTGTTGCAAGTACAAATGTTGCAAAATGCTTCGACTTGAATCCCCGCAAAGGATCAATTGAAGTTGGAGCAGATGCGGATCTTGTCGTGTTCGATCCCGAATATCGCGGGACTATTTCTGCCGCCACCCACTCGATGAATGTGGATTACAGTGCATTTGAGGGATGGCCGATCCAAGGATGCGCGACGGAAGTCGCAGTGCGTGGACAACTCGCGGTCCGCAGTGGGAAATTCGTCGGCGAAATCGGCCGTGGCCAGTTTCTCAAGCGCAAACCAAGCCATTTTTAGGCTTTGATGGATTTACTGCAAATGTCGGATTGGTAAGTGGGTGGACTTTGCATTCATTGAGCCAGATCGACCGATACAAGCAGACCAATGATGACAACACACCCCCTCGATGTAGAAACTGGACTTGAAGATTCGCACCTGTATAGCGTTGATCTTGCGCCAGTTTCGAAGGCGGATCGCAAGTGGAGCTTGTGGAGTATGGCTGCGCTTTGGATTTCGATGGCTGCGTGTGTTCCAACATACATGCTGGCATCTTCGCTGATTGAAGGTGGGATGAATTGGTGGCAAGCGATCTTGACGGTCTTTCTTGGCAATGCGATTGTTCTCGTGCCAATGGTGCTTAATGCGCATGCCGGAACGAAATATGGAATCCCTTTTCCCGTTTTCTGCCGAGCATCATTTGGAACAAATGGCGCAAACATTCCTGCGCTCATGCGGGCGGTCGTCGCATGCGGATGGTTTGGAATTCAGACTTGGATTGGCGGAATGGCAATCTTCAAAATTACAGCAGTCTTTTTCCCATCCATCAATGATCCTGCCGCGCATCAATTCTTAGGAATTTCATCTGTCCAGTTTGGTTGCTTTCTATTTTTCTGGACCATTAACATGATCGTCGTCATTCGCGGCATCGATTCCATTCGCCTCTTGCTGCAAATCAAAGCACCACTTCTAATTGTGCTTGGGCTCCTGCTTCTTGTGTGGGCGTATCGCGCAGCTGGCGGATTTGGTCCGATTCTTTCTCAGCCTTCGCTCTTTGATGTCGGCCAGCCAAAAGCAGGTCAATTCTGGGTGTTCTTCTTCCCGTCACTCACTGGCATGATCGGATTCTGGGCGACACTTTCTCTGAATATTCCAGACTTTTCGCGCTATGCCCATACGCAGAAAGATCAAGTGCTTGGGCAAGTGCTTGGTCTGCCATTGACAATGGCGCTGTATGCATTCATCGGCGTCGCCGTGACATCAGCGACGACCATCATTTATGGAACAACGATTTGGGATCCAGTTGATGTGCTGACAAAATTTACCAATCCCGCGCTGCTGATCATTGCGATGTTCGCGCTATGCATCGCAACGCTCGCGACGAATCTTGCGGCGAATGTAGTCAGCCCTGCAAACGATTTCGCCAACCTTGCACCGAAGCACATTTCATTTCGCACTGGGGGAATCATCACTGGATTGATTGGGATTGTGATCATGCCTTGGAAGTTGATCGCAGATCCGACGGGATACATCTTTGTCTGGCTCGTGGGTTACAGCGCACTCCTTGGACCCATCGGCGGAATTCTGATCTGCGATTATTTTGCCATTCGTCACAAGACACTCAACCTTCGCGACCTCTATCGATCGCACGGCGAATATCGGTATCACGGCGGGTTCAGTCTCGTCGCAATCTTTGCGCTTCTTGCAGGAATTGCGCCAAATGTTCCAGGATTCTTGGTTGCCATCAAACTTATTCCTGCAGAATCGGTCGGCGACTTCTGGCGACATCTCTATAGTTATTCTTGGTTTGTTGGATTTGGAATTTCATTCGTGGCGTATCTTCTTGGACGCAAACTCACACCAATACGAAAATGACAAACCAAATTTCACTGCCACCTTTCGCGTATTCACCGAAACCATACACAGGCCCTTCGCCAGCCGAGGTGCTTGCAATGCGCAAGGAACATCTCTCGCCATCAATTTTTCACTATTACAAGAATCCAATCATGATCGTTGAGGGCAAGGGTCAGTATCTCTTCGATGAAACTGGGCGGCGTTATCTCGATGGCATCGGCGGAATCGTGACCGTGAGCGTTGGACACTGCCATCCTGAAGTCACTGCGGCTGCGAATGCACAGAACGAAACGATTGTGCACACCACAACGCTCTATCTGAATCCTCAAGTCGCGCTCTTTGCAAAAGAGCTTGCTGCAAAAATGCCAGGCGATCTGAAGGTGTGCTATTTCGTGAATTCAGGCTCGGAAGCGAGTGATTTGGCAATCACGATGGCTCGAGCGGCGACTGGAAATTATGACGTGATCGCTCTGCGCAATGCCTATCACGGGGGAAGTCCAGGTGCGATGGCATTGACATCCCATCACACGTGGAAATTCAATGTGCCTCATTCGTTTGGTGTGCAACACGCAATGATGCCAGACTTGTATCGCGGCATCTATGGCGCTGATGACGCGAATGTAGGAAGCAAGTACGCAGCGGATGTCAAGAGTTTGATCCAGTATGGAACATCTGGACAAGTTGCGGCATTTATCGCAGAGACGATCCAAGGAGTTGGCGGTGCAGTCGTGATGCCAGATGATTATTTGCGCAACGCGTATGCTCATGTGCGCGCTGCTAGCGGATTGTGTATTGCCGACGAAGTGCAATCCGGATTCGGTCGTACAGGGACACATTTCTGGGGATTCGAAACTCAAGGGGTCATTCCTGACATTGTCACGATGGCCAAGGGCATCGGCAACGGCTGTCCTCTTGCAGCCGTCGTCACCACGCCAGCAATCGCAAAGTCGATTGCGACTCGAATTCACTTCAACACATTCGGCGGAAATCCAGTTTCGTGCGCGCAGGGTCGAGCGGTACTGCGAGTCATTGAAAAAGAAAACCTGCAAGCGAATTCGCTCAAGATTGGCGGGCAATTGAAGGCTGGATTTGCTGTGCTCGCCAAGAAGCACAAACTGATTGGCGATATCCGTGGGCTTGGTTTGATGCTCGGCGTAGAACTTGTAAAGGATCACGCCACAAAAGAACCTGCGAGCGCCGAATGCGCCGCGGTCTTTGAAAAATGTAAGGAGCTTGGACTCCTGATTGGCAAAGGCGGACTCGCTGGCAATACGCTTCGAATTAAGCCTCCAATGTGCATCACATCGGCTGATGCGGAATTCCTCTTGGCGGTTCTTGATCGTGCGCTGGAATCTGTTGCATCGCCATGAAGCCAACTCTTGAAGTTCCTGTCGACTCGATTGCGGGAGCGATCATGGCTGCGCCATTTGCAGATCGACTCGAACTCTGTGATGATCTTTCAAGCGAAGGATGGACGCCAACAATGGAATTCGTGCGCGAGGCGCGTTCTGCAACGGGCGCTTCGCTCGTTGTAATGATTCGGCCTCGATTGCAAGGTGCAATCACCGCAATGACAGTTGCCGGATTCACTGCGACGCCGCGAATGGTCGACGCATCAATTCGCGAAATTGAACTGGCAGCTGCGGCGGGCGCTCACTCTGTTGCAATCGGCCTGCTGACTGCAGATGGCTTCGTCGCTATGGATGCCTGCGGAAAACTTGCCGATGTCGCCCGCACTGCAGGCCTTGAAGTTGCATTCTTGCGAACATTCGACTTGCTGATTGATCGAAGGCGTGGAATGCGCGACCTCTCCG
>CAJCCX010000274.1 GCA_903961015.1 uncultured bacterium | reverse complement strand
GATTCAACAGATGAAGACTGGTTCCGTGAGTGATTCTGCAGCGCAAGTTGCCGCGGCAAATCCCGACGTCCAACTGCAATCGATCTTGAAAGCGCAGGCTCAGATTGAACTGATGCAGAAATATGCTTTTGCCCGAGACGCAGCGCGCGACAAATTGATTCTTCGATTGAAGAATGTGTTGAACGCAGAGCAATTGCTGAAGGCTGGCATCAAGTAGAATTATTTGTGTGACAAATCCAACGCTCATACTTGCGCTTGATCAGGGAACAAGCAGCTCGCGAACCGCGATCGTTGATCGTCATGGTCGATTGGTCAGTGTTGCGCAAAAAGAATTCAAGCAATTTTTCCCAAAGTCTGGTTGGGTCGAGCATGATGCCTCTGAAATTTGGACGACTCAGTTGGAGACCGCGCAGCAAGCGCTTCGACTTGGCGGGATTTCTGCCAATCAAATTGCTGGTATTGGCATCACAAACCAACGCGAGACAATTGTCGTTTGGAATCGCAAGAGTGGAAAGCCGATTCATCACGCACTTGTCTGGCAGGATCGAAGAACTGCTGGGGATTTGGAGCATTTGCGCGCTCAGGGAGTCGAAGCAAAGGTCACTGAAAAGACGGGGTTGCTGCTTGATCCATATTTCAGCGCTTCCAAGTTGGCGTGGATTCTGAATAATGTTGATGGCGCGCGTGCGAGTGCTCAACGCGGCGAACTCGCTGCAGGCACAATCGATTCATGGCTCATTTGGAACTTGACCGGCGGAAAATTGCACGTGACTGATGTCTCGAATGCGTCGCGAACAATGTTGATGGACTTACAGACGCTTGAGTGGGATGAGTGGCTCATGAAATTGTTCAATATCCCACAAGGAATCCTGCCGAAAATCGTTGACAGCAGTGGAGTCTGTGGCGAGACCGATCCAGCAATTTTTGGTCGAGCAATTCCAATCGCGGGAATTGGTGGTGATCAACAGTGCGCACTCTTTGGACAAAGTTGCACGCATGCAGGAATGTCAAAGACCACCTTTGGAACAGGATGTTTTTTATTAGCGAACACGGGGACAGAGCTGATTCAGAGTCGCTCACGACTTTTGACAACGGTTGCATGGCGCATGAAAGGCGCGCCCGCCATGTATGCCCTCGAAGGAAGTGTTTTTATGGGAGGCGCATCAATTCAGTGGCTTCGTGATGGACTGGGAATCATTCGCAGCGCACCCGAAGTCAACGAACTTGCCGCAAGCGTCGCAGATTCTAATGGCGTGGTTGTGGTTCCAGCGTTTACGGGATTGGGCGCTCCACACTGGGATGCAACAGCGCGTGGAGCGATACTTGGATTGACTCGCGGAACGACTGCTGCGCACATTGCGCGAGCGACTCTTGAAGGAATTGCGATGCAAGTTGTCGAAGTTCTTGAAGCGATGAATGCCGACGTTCCTTCGGTTGATAAGCATCAATCAATTGGAATCATGCGCGTGGATGGCGGCGCTTGCGCAAGCGATTTATTGATGCAAATGCAGGCGGATTTGCTTGGAATTCATGTCGAGCGACCTGCGATATTGGAATCAACTGTGCTTGGCGCGGCATATTTTGCTGGACTCGCAACTGGAGTTTGGACTTCAGCGAAAGAAATCGAATCGTTGCGACGCGTGGACCGAGTCTTCGCACCAATGATGAGCCCAAGCATACGAGTCGAAATGCGCGAACGTTGGCGCAAGGCAATCGAAAAATCTCGAGGATGGGAGGAGCAGTCATGAGTGATTTCTTGCGTAACCAAATGTTGGATCGGGCTGATGGAAAATCCTTCGATGTGCTTGTTGTGGGAGGAGGCGCGACGGGACTCGGCGTCGCGGTCGACGCTGCGCAGCGCGGATATTCGACGTGTTTGGTGGAAGCGTATGACTTCGCGAAGGGGACTTCCAGTCGTAGTACCAAATTGGTGCACGGCGGCGTGCGATATTTGGAACAACTCGATATTGCGTTGGTGATGGAAGCGTTGCATGAGCGCGGTTTGATGCATCAGAATGCTCCGCATCTGGTGCATGATCTTGCATTTCTTGTGCCGCGATACACCTGGTGGGAAGGTCCATTTTATGGCGCTGGCTTGAAACTGTATGACTTGCTCGCGGGCAAACGGAATCTGGCTCCCAGCAAGTTTCTCTCAACTGCCCAAACGATTGATGCGATTCCAAATGTCGCACGTGAAGGTTTGCTTGGCAGCGTGGAATATCACGATGGTCAATTCGACGATGCTCGTATGGCGCTGACTCTCGCGCGCACCGCCGCAGATTTGGGTGCAGTGGTTCTCAATGAATGTCGCGTCAGCGAATTGCTGAAAGATTCCCACGGAATGGTTCATGGTGTTCGTGCAATGGATGGCGAGAGCGGACGCATGATGGACATTCGCGCAAATGTTGTGGTCAATGCTTGCGGTATTTTTTCTGACGAATTGCGAGTCTTGGATGATGGAAAAACGCCACGGATGATCGAACCTGCACAAGGGGTGCATTTGGTTTTTGATAAAACTTTCCAGCCCAGTCAGCGCGCGATTATGGTGCCGCATACCGACGATGGACGCGTGCTCTTCGTCATTCCATGGCATGATCGGATTGTTGTTGGAACAACGGATACGCCGATGAAGAAGGCGGAAATCGAGCCTCGCGCTCTTCCAGAAGAAATCGAATTCATTCTTCGGAATGCTGGGCGATATTTGGAACGAGATCCAACTCGTGCAGATGTGCGTACGGTTTATGCGGGGATGCGTCCGCTTGTTCACGAAAGTGGAATTGATTCGCCATCAAAGTCGATTTCTCGTTCTCACAAAGTTGTTGTCAGTGCAAGCGGGATGGTGTCGATCATGGGTGGCAAGTGGACGACATATCGTCGTATGGCCGAGGACACTATGACGAGGGTGATTGATGTTGGTCAACTCGAACGCCGCCCTTGCGGCACAGAATCGCTGCATGTGCGAGGTTGGATCGCACGCGATGATGCTGCGATGCCGAGCGAAGATTGGTTGCGGGTCTATGGCAGCGATGCGCCGATGGTGCGCGCAGTTTGTGCGGAGCACGCAAGTTGGAGTCAACCGATGCACGCACGATTGCCTTATCCTCTTGGTGTGGTTGCACACGCGGCGCGCCACGAAATGGCTCGATCAGTTGATGATGTGCTTGCACGACGAACGCGCAGCCTTCTGCTTGATGCAAAAGCAGCGTTCGAATCTGCCGATGTAGTTGCGGCAATACTGGCAAAAGAACTTGGACGAGACAGTGCGTGGGCGGCGAAAGATGCAGAAGCTTTCCGTCAAATCGCCAAGGGATATCAACTCGTTTAACCACTTCAAGCGGTATCTTTTGTTCATGAAGACTTTGTGCAGTTTGTGCCTGATTCTGTTTGCAGCAGTCCGTGTCTTTGCGCAATCTGCTCCTGCTCCCACATCCCAACAAGCGCAGCAATCCCAACCCGCGCCGACAGATCAGCAAACGAAAGTCGTTCGACAGCCAATGCCAGTTTCGTGGCAGATGCAAATGGGACTGCGTTCTTATCAAGTGCGAGCACGCATCGCCATTGTCGACAAGGTGGTGCTCGTTCCAGACGCTGCAACATATCTGGATGAAATTTCCAGATGGACTCTGCGTGGGCGATGGCCAGTTCTGATCGAAGACGACTTCTTTTCCCCGATGTTTGTTCGAGCATTCAAGCCGAGCAAGGTCATTCGTCGCACTTCTATTGGAGCAATGCCTGCAACGATCGAAGAAAAGAATGCGCTGGCAAAGAATGCAATCACACAATCGTGGACTGTTCCAGGAAGCAATGCGAATCCGCATACTCCTGCTGAAGCATTCGCATCAGCGCGCTTTGAGCCCATTGGAATGGTCTTTGCAAGTATGAGTGATCCTGCATGGACAGCAGCTGTCGCATTGGCTGCTGGACATGGACAGGTTTTGAGTTGGCTCGAAGGACCATTCGATCCTCCAAGTTCGACGATGGGTCCTTCGCAATTCCAAGAACTTTCTGCGCGTATTGAAGAAGGGACACGAGTGACGGGATTGGGATACATCTCCCTTGGCGATGCAATCGACGCAGTCACGATTTGCCGATCGATGCCGTTGAAGGTGGAAGTTCCACCAGGATCGCAGTGGGCTCCACCGGCCGGCGCGAATCCAAAGCCTGGCGAAGCCGTTGCGGTGACGGACGCGCTTTGCAGAATTTCAGATGGTCATCGATGGGCAATTGCTTCAAACATTTTTGGAGACGAGGTGCGCTGCGCATACATCGCAATGTGCAGTCTCTATCTTTCGCCAAAGTCTGTTTGGATGATGAATACCTATGGAAACGATGGAGAATTTGCACGTTATGGAATGACTGAAGGTGTCGCCGTTCTCAAAAGTGCGGGATATGAAACCACCGAGTTTTCAGGCGTGCAAGCATCCGTTGTTTCGTGGCTCAATTTGTTGATGGGTGGTTTCAAGCCCGATGTGCTCTATATGAACACGATGGGCAATTCGGACTTCTTCAAAATGTGGCAGGAATTTCAGTGTTATCCAGAAGATGTTCCGATGCTTCAACATCCGATGGCGATGCATCTGATTCATTCGTGGAGTCTGACTGCCGCAGAGAGTCGCGACACGGTTGGTGGGCGTTGGTTGGAACATGGAATCTATGCCTATGCGGGCAGTGTGTATGAGCCATATTTGGTTGCGTTTGTTCCGCCAAGTATGGTCGCAACGCGCATGGCGAATATGGTTCCATTTCTTGTCGCAAGTCGATGGGGCGATGGGCCGATCGATTCTGCGTGGCGCGTGACATTATTCGGCGATCCATTGATGGTCATTACGCCACCCTCAACACCATCTCAGTCACGGATTCCTCCAGCAATACTTGATCCAGCCAAAGGTGAGTCGGATGTAAAAGAAATCGCACGTGCAGCGTTGGTAACTTCGAAAACTTCTGGAGCTGCTGCGGATTATGCACGCGCCTTGGGCGATGTCGTCAAGATCGGCGACGATTCGATGGCATCACAACTCTGGTCGGTTGCAGTGAGCAAGGGAGATGCGGTGGCAACAGTGTGCGCGCCGATCTCGCTGAGTCCACTTTTTCGTTTGCGGCAAAGTGATGCTTTTCTTGCTGCGTATCGCATGATTCCCGCGCCCACCCTGATCGATCAGGACATGCTTTGGCAATTATGGACGCAACAACTTTCGTCGATTAAGGATCGTGCAGTACTCGATTGGTTTACGAAACAAGTTCGTGCGGTCAGACCAGCGGTCGATCTTTCTCGACTCGCGCCAGAGATAAAGCGAGTGGCAGGAGTGGATGCTGCACGCGAGGTAGTTGGTGGATGGCTTGCCAAGACGACCGATGCAGAGGCGCGCAAGCACATCAATGAGTTGCTGGCGACTCTTCAGTAGTTTTCGCATCCGCCTTCACTTCTTTTTTTGTAGCTGCTTTTTCCAGAACTCTCTTGCGGATTAACTTTGGATCGAAGTCAAACGGCGGTGGCGTGGAAGGATCATTGGATTTCGCCAAGTCGATCAAGCCGGCAGCGATAACAACAGTTCCCGCAAATGTCGGGTGCAATTGATCATCCTGAAGGAGTGCCCCCAATTCTGCAGGATTCCACGACTTCCCAGCAAGATCGATGGGTCCGCCTTTCTTGAGAGTCTCCAGAATTTGTGAAAGCGGCATGATCTTGACGAGCGGGCTTGCTTTGACCCATTCCATAATTCGTGTGTTGACTTTCTCGATCGTATCGACATCAGGCACTTGATTTTCCGAAAGCATCTTGCCGATTGCGTCGTGCATATCTGCAATGTCAGCGATCACAAGTGGAATCCCTGCAGTGACAATTCGGTCAAGTTGTTCAAGTCCAAGTTCGAGATTGCTGAATCGATCAGCCCCCGTGGTCATCGGCTTGCCGTCAGCAGTGACCGTTCCATAGACATACCAGAACAGAAAGTCGAGCCCAAGCACAAGTGTTGGTTTGACTTTCAGCGCGCGATAGATTTCACCTTGACCAGTTGGACCTGGATTCGCAAAGAAAAATCCGCTGGAATAATGGTGCATGATGACTCGCTGCGAAGTCGTTCCGTCGGTTGTTGTTTTCGTCGCGTATCGCAGCACGTCTGAAAGATTCAATAGAACTGGCGTTAGCTTCTTCGCGACAGTTGGTTTCCCATTTGGATCAACTGGCGCATTCGAATCGGCTGGTAGCGCATCTGCGCGAATGGAAACTCCGAATCCATCGGATGCGCTCGCACCAACGACTGCAATGCGGTCATACAGATGCCCAGCAACGATTGGAGCGGGGGGAATGGTGGGAGAGACTGATTGCGTTGCAACATCATCAATTGCTCTTGCGTCAATTGACAAAGCAATACAGGCCACGATTGACGTGGATGTAAGAAAAAGTTTTCCGAGGTTCATTTCTAAAATCGTACCGAGTGCAACTAAGAAAGAATGTCGTTCAATTCAGCCCAAGCGCTTTTGCCGTCATCGCACCCATATCAGCAGGGCTATCCGCGACTTGAATTCCCATAGATCGCAGCGCATCGATCTTCGCTTGCGCCGTGTCTTCCGCACCGCCGACGATTGCACCAGCATGTCCCATTCGTCGACCAGCAGGAGCGGTGCGGCCGGCGATAAATGCAATGACTGGTTTCTTTGTGTTTGCCTGTAACCATTTTCCGCCATCGACTTCTGCGCTTCCGCCGATTTCTCCGATCATCACGATTGCACTCGTATCGGGATCGGCGGTAAATAGTTCCAACAGATCTGTAAAGTCCAAACCTTTGACTGGATCGCCGCCGATGCCGACGCATGTTGTCTGGCCGATTCCCCGCGCCGAACATTGCCAGACCGCTTCGTATGTCAATGTTCCAGAGCGGCTGATGATGCCAACAGCTTTGCGCGATGGAGCATCAATGCGGTGCATGTGGATGTATCCAGGCATAATTCCAATCTTGCATCCGCCTTCATATTTTTTCTCGCCGATTTTTCTGCCAGGAGTGATCACGCCAGGACAATTCGGTCCGACCAATGTTGTCTTTGGATATTTCTTCAGCATCTCGCGAACTCGAATCATGTCTTGTACTGGGATGCCTTCGGTGATCGCGCAGACCAATCCGATTCCGGCATCAGCAGCTTCGATGATCGCATCGCCGGCGTATGGCGGCGGAACAAAAATCATTGTTGCAGTCGCTGCCGTTGCCTTGACAGCATCGTGCATCGTTTCGAAAATTGGCAAGCCGTTTGCGTCCCGCTGGCCACCCTTTCCAGGAGTGGTCCCGCCAACCATTTGAGTGCCATATTCCAAGCATCCTTTGGTATGAAATGCGCCTGCGGTTCCGGTGATGCCCTGACAGAGGACACGAGTATTGCTATCGATGAGAATTGACATATGGGTGGAGGAGCATAGACCGATTTGCTGAGAATCGTGTGTAATGGGGGGATGAGCACTTCCCCAGTGACGAAAGGTCTGACTTACAGAGATGCCGGTGTGAATATCGATGCTGGCGATGAGGTCGTTGATCTCATTCAGCCGGTTTTGAAGCGAACCCACAGTTCGCGCGTGCTGGGGCGGCACGGTGCATTTGCAGGAATGTTTCAGCTGGACTTCAGTAAGAAAAGTATGCGCCGAAATTACAAGCGGCCAGTTCTTGTTGCATGCACCGATGGAGTCGGCACGAAAGTGCTGATGGCCGCAGAGCGCCGTGTCTATGACTCGGTTGGAATTGACTGCGTCGCAATGAATGTGAACGATCTCATTGTGCAGGGAGCGGAGCCGCTCTTTTTCTTGGACTATCTCGGGCTTTCCAAATTGCAACCTGCAGAAACAAGCGCGATGATCACTGGAGTCGCTCGAGGATGCGAGATCGCAGGGTGTGCGTTGCTTGGCGGCGAGTGCGCGGAAATGCCAGACATCTATAAGCCGGGAGATTTTGATATCGCAGGATTTTGCGTTGGAGTTGTGGAGTACGACAACATCATTGACGCCACGCGTGTCAAGAAGAATGATGTGATCATCGGCTTAGAAAGTTCGGGAGTGCATTCGAATGGATACACGCTTGTGCGCAGAATTGTGCGCGATGCTGGACTTGATCTGAATGCGAAGTATGCAGAATTGGGAGATCGAACGCTCTGCGAAATTCTGCTCGAGCCAACGCGCATCTATGCCAAGCCAATCGTCAAATTGGTAGAGAGTTTTCGTAAAAAGAAGTCGATTAGTGGTATGGCTCACATTACAGGCGGCGGGTTGCCGGGCAATGTATGTCGCGCGCTGCCGAAGAATCTCGATGCGGTGATTGATAAGTCGTCATGGACTCCGCCTGCGATTTTCCCGTTTCTACAGCAACATGGCGGTGTTGAGGAAGCGGAAATGTTTCGCGTGTTCAATATGGGAATCGGATACACGATCATTGCGCGACCCGAGTATGCACAGAGCATGATGAAGAAATTGAAGCGCTCAGGGGAGACTCCTTCGGTTATTGGTGTCATCGAAAAGGGGAGCGGCGAAGTTCGGATGAAATAAGCTGTTGCGAATACAGCCACGGACACAGCCGCGGAAATGAATTAGTGGGCAGCCGTGAAAAGTCCTCTCGGGGCTCAGACAGTCCTCGGCGACCGACACGATCCGGGCTGCGAAATTTTATAACAAGTTCAGTCGGCCGCCTGCGGAACTCGCCCGAGAGAACTTTCCAACGGCTGGGCACGCAAACGCGACTGATCTGAAAAACGTTCGAGCGAGAATTTGATTCGCTCACGTGGGCAGCGGAATGATTTGAACCCCGGCGAGTTTGCAAGCCGAGCCGGAGTCTGCGTAGGCGAGGCGCAGCATGTTTGAG
>CAJCCX010000273.1 GCA_903961015.1 uncultured bacterium | reverse complement strand
GTGTGCTTGACGGGTCAATCGCTCTACATTGCGGATTGTTACAACATTCCACTCGAAGTGCCATACCGATTCGATTCTTCATTTGACTTGCTCTTGGGTTACCGCACGCAATCGATGATTGCCATGCCATTAAAAAATCAAAGTGGACGAATTCTTGGGGTTATCCAAGTCATCAATCCAATCTCACCTGATGGGCGAACGATCACTGGATACTCAAGCGATGACATCCGGCTGCTTGAACATTTCGCAAGCGTGGCAACTGTCGCAATCGAACGAGCACACACAACAGAAAGAATGGTTTCTGGATTTATTCGAATGATTGAAATTCGAGATCCAGACGAAACATTTCCTCACAGCGATCGAGTGGAAGGTTATGCCGCTGTGCTGTTCGAGGAATGGGCGCGTCGTCGCGGATTAGTCGGAGCTGCGTTCAATCGACAGCTCGCCCGCTTGATGTACGCAGCAAAATTGCACGATTTTGGCAAGATCGGAGTCTCTGACTCGATCCTCAAATCTCGCAATCCGCTCAGCGATGCCGAGCGAAAAGAAATCCAAAAACATACGCACACTGGCGGAGAGTTCTTTTCACGCGAACCAACTGACTTTGATGAAGCCGCTCGCGAAGTTGCGCTTTATCACCATGAACGATGGGACGGCAAAGGCTATCCTGGCTTTGACGACGGCGGCGTTCATCGTGGACGATGCGGTGAAGAGATTCCGCTCTTCGCAAGAATCGTTGGATTGGCAGATGTTTTTGATGCGCTCAGTTCGAATCGTTGCTATCGGGATGCATGGAAGGACGATAAGGTTCTTGAACACATCCAAGATCAAAAGGGAAAACATTTCGAACCGGAGTTGGTTGAAATTTTCTTTGCAAAACTCGATGATATTTACAGAATTCGTGATTCGAATCCAGATTTATCCTAGAGCAATACGCTGCAATGAATTTCAAACTAGGCTCAATTCTGGGCGTGACTGCAACTTGCTTCTGCACCTCGTGTGATTGCACAACTCAAGTTCCTACTTTGCAAAGTTCGAAATTCGCATTTCGCGAAGTCGCCATGGGTTGCGAGATGCGTATTGAACTTTTTGCACAGACCACGCAGCAAGCACAGAGCCTCGCACGTGCCGCGTTCGACCGAGTGCATGTGCTTGAAGATGTGCTGAGTGACTACCGAGCAACATCCCAAGTTGGAAGGCTTGCGACGGACTCTGGCAGACCAATCCCAATCAGTCGAGAACTTTACGATGCACTGGAAAGATCGATTCGGATCTCGTGTGCGACAAATGGATGTTTCGATGCGACAATCGGCGCATCAAGTCAACTTTGGCGGCAGGCTCGAAAAGATGGACTCGTTCCAAGCGAGGATGCGATTGCCCGCGCCAACGCAATGGGAGGATGGAATGAAATCGTCTTGAATTCCAAAGCAAATCCACAAAGTCTTACGCTCACCTTCTTACGTCCTGGAATTCGTTTGGACTTTGGAGCAATCGGCAAAGGGATTGCCGCGCAAGCTGCCCTGGAAACTCTTCGCACACTCGGAACAACTGTTGCGATGTGTT
>CAJCCX010000272.1 GCA_903961015.1 uncultured bacterium | reverse complement strand
TTCGCACCTCCATGTGCTGCGTCCGATCTCAACTGCGACGGAGTTGTAAACGGCATTGACTTGGCTTCACTTCTGGCCTGTTGGGGTACAACTTGTGGTGATACCAACGGCGACGGATTCACAGATGGTCCCGATCTTGCACGTCTTCTCGCTGCATGGACAGGTTGAGTTTCAATCTAAATTGAATTTTGTTTTCAAACCGCTCGGCTTTTGCCGGGCGGTTTTTTATTGAAAAGTCAAACTTTAAATGGCGAAATTCTTTTCTCGATCTATATTTGATTTATGAATACCCCACACTTCGGACGCCCTGCTGGCGCCCTCGCCATTTCATTGGTCGCAATCATTGCTTTGGGAGCGCTCCAAGCTGGCGCCGAAGTTTCAAAGAAAACAACAAAGCCAGGTGCAATCGATTTGATGATTGCAGAACTCTCACACTTCCAACTCTTCACGCCAAATCTTCCGAATGATCTTCCTGCGCATATCGAATTTTCTTTGCCGATCAATGGCGTTGCGACAACTGTTGTGCTTGACAAGGCATCGATTCGTGGCGATCACTTCAAGGTCTTGGTCGATACTGGCAATGGCGTGCTGACAGAAGTAGCCCCGCCTGCGATTCGCACTTACAAAGGAACCCTCGCTAGCCGACCAGGAACTTCAGTCGCTGGTTCACTCTTGCCGACTGGATTCAGTGGGACTATTCAGCTCGAAGATGAAACGACATGGGCCGTTCAGCCGCTCAGTGATTTCCGCCCCGAACTTGCCCGAAATACACAGCATGTTTCTTACTCTGCCGTAGATGCAATTCCAGATGGTCGCGGATGTGCGCTTGGCCAACCTGGTTTCCCGCTGGACAAATATCGTTCACCTCTCTCGCAAGCAATTGCTGCTGGAACTGCAGGAAATGAAGGTGGCATTGCAGGAACAACTCCTTCTAATGTGGAAATAGCCTGCGAAACAGACAACGAGTTCTATGTCAAGAATGGTTCGAATTTTGCAAGCACCGTCAACGACATCGAGTTGATCGTCAACAATGTCAATGTCATCTACGACCGAGATGTCAACATCATCTTCCAACTTGGAACACTTGTCATTCGCGCAGATATTAATGATCCTTATCTGACAACGACCATCGATGGAAGACTTACGGAATTCGGAACGAAGTGGGCTTCTACTCCTGAATCTGGAATTTTCCGCGACATATCTCATATGTTCTCGGGCTACAACTTCTCTGGCGGAACCATCGGACTTGCATATCTCGGCGTGGTCTGCAACGGCATAAACAATGCTCAATATGGCGTTGTCGAAAGTCGATATACCACATTGCTGACACCTCGTATTTCTCTTTCTGCCCACGAACTCGGACACAATTGGAATGCGTCGCACTGTGACGCTCAAGGGACAGCAGCGTGTCACATTATGTGCTCGTCGAACGGAGGTTGTGGCGGTATTTCAGGAACGAATCTGAAATTTGACCCATTAACACTTTCGGAAGTAACTGGCTATTTGAATGCTGTTGCGTGCGATTTTGTGCGTCCACTTCCCGTGACTCCACCATTCACCGAGACATTTGCGGCAACCACTCTTTCTACGGGTCGATGGACTTACAACGATGGTGGCGTTGTGAATACAAATGCCACGAATGAGCCAAGTGCTGTCTATTCACTCAATCTCAATTCAACTGGGGCGGCTCTTTATGACGACGACGAAGTCCGAACAAATTTTATTCTGCTCGGAGGGACTTCCACTGCGACTGCGGAATATAAGGTTGAAAGAGTTGGTGTTGAAGCTGGCGAAACACTCATTGTTGAATATCTCAACAATGTGCTCGATTGGACTCCGCTCAATACCCTGACTTCAGACGGAACAAACCAAACCGTATTCACCAACTATTCCCATTCACTCCCTGCTGCCGCTCGTCATAATCAGTTCCGACTTCGCTTCCGCACCGATGGCAATGACACCGGCGACAATTGGTACATCGACGACGTGAGCGTCTATGTCGTTGTTGCACCACCGCCTCCGGCCAATGACGAATGCTTGGGTGCGATCACGATCGGTCTTGGGACCACTGGATTCAACAGCACAGATGCAACGAACACAGAAATTGTGGTTCCTGCTTCATGCACTGCGAATAGTGACGGCGTTGTTGCGAAAGATGTCTGGTTCAAATATGTCGCATCATGCACAGGATTGACCACCATCTCGACCTGTGGACTTGCAGCATTCGACACTCGAATTGTTGCCTATGTGGCCAGCACGACTTGCCCATCACTTTCTTCGGCGGTCGCTGGATGCAATGACAATGGCACAGGATGCGTCAACGGAGATTCGTCTGCAACCTTCAACGCAGTCTTTGGGAATTCATATTTCATTCGAGTCGGCGGCGCTTCTGCGGGAGGATCTGGATCGATCCTTCTTTCTTGCGTTGTGAATTGCCCGGCCGATGTCAATAACGATCAGTTTGTTGATGCCGCAGATCTCACCGATGTTCTAGCAAACTGGGGCGGGGCTGGAACTGGCGATATCAATCAAAGTGGAATTGTTGATGGGTTCGATCTGACCGTTCTTCTCGCTGGCTGGGGACTCTGCCCCTGAGCGAAACTGACCAACCTGAACAACCGTTTGTTCAAAATCCAATTGAGCCCGCTGCTCGTCTGGATCCTGTCGCGCTTCTTGCTCTTGGTATGACTGTGCTTGCGTGTTGCCCAGCATCTGCGGTCTTTGGAGTGTTTGCAGGGCTGATCTCCTATGGGCGCATTCGTGCATCAAATGGAAAATTGGTCGGAAGTCGACTGGCTATGACCTGTGCAATCGCCAGTTTCGTGATCGGCATTCTTTCTTGGGGAATTGGCGATCGCTTCCAATCCGCTAGTCGAGGATCGATGAACTCGGAAGTCCGCGTCGCAATGGACCAATTTCTCACTGGAACGGTCGACCCGAATGCATGGTGGATAGGAGTCGATCCAAAGGCGCTTCTCGCCTTCCAACAAACTGTGCGCGAGCGATTTGGCCCATTGAAAACAAGCAGCGTGACGCAGACCGAAATTGCAATGTCGCTGAAGTCCACGGCGCAATTTCGGATGATGCTGGAATCTCCCAATATTCAAACCGTCGCCTCGGTGACGACCGATCTGATCACAGACTCTGCGACATTTCTTCCAACCATCCGAATTCGTTCGATCGAGATCCGCATTCCTAGCGACCAAACCTCGCAGGAAACCCAGACGGCAATGACCTTTCCTGCAAAGGATGATTCCGCGATGCCTGATACTCTTCCGAAACAATGACAATTGCTGACTTATCATCCCCCCAAGAATTCAGCCAGCCTCGCACAGTCAGTCGACTCGCGATCGCCTCTTTGGTTCTTTCGCTCATCTTCTGTTGTCCATTGACAACAATCGCAGGAATCGTGACTGGCGCAATTGCAGTTGTCTTCACCACAACCAATCGCTCATTGTCTGGTCGCTGGATTGCGATCTTGGCAATCATCATCAGTATTGCAGCAACCGCAATGCAGATTGGCGTGGCTTATCAGGGATACAACACCGTCTTGATACCAATCTTGACTGGACCGCAATCGGCACTGAAAGATGGCGAGGCTGGCGATCTCTCCGCATTCCAGTCGCACTTCGCGCTGACGGTAGCCGAGGGAAATACGCAAGAGGATGCTAAATCTTTTCTCGATGATGTGAAGCA
The DNA here is from genome assembly GCA_903961015.1 of uncultured bacterium. Lineage (GTDB taxonomy): Bacteria > Planctomycetota > Phycisphaerae > Phycisphaerales > SM1A02 > F1-60-MAGs104. Next base: position 9,031 of record CAJCCX010000272.1, on the reverse strand, counting down.
GCGATACGGAGCATTTACTGGCGCGTCACTTGATCAAGGATCGGCTCCAAATAAGATGCCGTCGGCTACGCAAGCCTTTACAGGGGATTATCAATTGGACTTTGCCAATGGCAAAGTGCGCGCAACTTGTGCGATCGAAATTGCTGATACATCAGGATCACTCTCCATGAAATTGAAGAGCCTGCTGATTCACGATGCCAAACTTGGCGACATTTCTTTCCCAAATTCTGAAACGCCTTTGACGAATCCAAAGCCATAAGAGGATTTTTTAATGCCCACCGATGAAATTCGAATCTCCGTTCGCGATCTTGTTAAAAAATTTGGCAGCCAAACAGTTCTGACTGGCGTGAATTTGGACATCACAGCTGGAGAAACCGTTGTCATTATGGGTGGTTCTGGATGTGGAAAGACCACATTACTGCGCCTTTTGATCGGGTCGCATCAGCCGACGAGCGGAACGATTTCGCTTCTTGGCCAAGACATCGCATCGCTCGATGGCGATGGATTCGATACGCTGAAGAAACAATTCGGAATTCTCTTTCAGTCCGGCGCGCTCTTTCAATCAATGTCCGTGGGAGACAATGTTGCGCTGCCTTTGCAGGAGAACACTGATCTGGCTCCAGAAACCATCGAGATGATTGTCAAGATGAAACTGGAACTTGTCGGATTGCGTCAACATGCCAACAAACTTCCGTCGCAGATTTCTGGCGGAATGATGAAGCGTGCTGGACTTGCTCGTGCAATGGCGATGGATCCGAAGATTCTTTTCTATGACGAACCCAGTGCCGGACTCGATCCCGTTACAAGCGCTGAGATCGATCAACTCATTTTGGAATTGACCCGCAACTTCGGCGTGACAAGCGTTGTAGTGACCCACGAAATGGATTCTGCATTCACGATCGCAGATCGTATGGTCATGCTTGATGGAGGCCGTGTGCTGATGATCGACAAACGTGAAGAGTTTGACCGCATTCGGAAGTTGCCGGAGAGCGAAGCGAAAAACTTGTCTGAAGACCAACAGATTGTGTATCAATTCTTGCGTGGTGCAGCCGATGGCCCGATCACTCGGCGCAGAAGCGCAGATGATTATCGAGAGGATCTGCTTGGAATCGACGCCAAGGGAAACGATGTCGTCGGTGGATCACACTCCGCTCGACGTTGACGATTCGTGATGTTCCCCATCTTTCAATATCACCCCGACGAATGGTTCGAAGGCCGCCGCGTGACCGTGATGGGGCTTGGTCAATTTGGCGGAGGACTTGGCGTAGTGCGATGGTTGCATTCGCTCGGCGCGAGAGTGCTGATTGCTGATCTTTCGAGTGAAGAAAAACTGAGCAGCTCGCTTACTCCGCTCGCGTCAGCTATTGCAGATGGAAGCGTCACACTTCGTCTCGGCGCGCATCAACTTGTCGATTTTCAACAGACAGATCTTGTCGTTGCCAATGCCGCTGTTCCTCGCCCGTGGGAAAATCGTTTTCTAAACGCTGCGCGAGAAGCTGGCGTTCCTGTCACTGCAGAAATTTGCTTGTCTGTGCAGCGGCTGGGCACAGAACGAGTGGTTGCGATCACAGGCAGCGCAGGGAAGTCAACAACGACTGCGATGACCGTTTGTGCGCTCAGAGCATCAGGGCGAGATGTCCGGTTCGGTGGAAACATCGGAGGATCACTCTTGAATCCATCGGGAACGCAGGCAATTTCAGAGCGCGGATGGACCGTGCTTGAACTTTCAAGTGCACAACTGTGGTGGCTTTCCAAAGCAAGTGGATCTGCCGGATGGTCGCCAAAGATTGGCGTCCTGACGAATATCGCACCGAATCATGTCGATTGGCACGGAAGCGTCGCGCATTACATCGAATCGAAAGCGCAGATTCGCCGAGATCAAACACGTGATGACATTTTCATTTCTTCATTCGGTATCGAAGGTAATGCAGACGCTATTCGATGCGCATCGGAATCTTCCGCTGGCACGTGGTGGAATGATGGCTGGGATGCCGAGGCTCCGAGTGCGAATTCAATTTCGCTTTCCATTCCTGGAGAGCATCAACGAAGGAATGCGCGGATTGCATTGGCAATCACCCTTGCCTGCGCAAAGATGGATGGCGAACCTGCGCGCATCGACTTGGCGCTTGCTGCGCTGAGCACTTTTCAAGGACTTGAACATCGACTGCAATCTATTGGCACGATTGAAGGCGTTCTCTGCTTCAACGATTCGAAAGCCACGACCCCAGAAGCAACTCAATTCGCCATCGCCTCATTTCAAGACATCGCACGAATTCATCTGATTGTCGGCGGATATGACAAGAAAATTGACCTCTCATCCATCCGTGATCTTGCTCCACGATTGGCGGGGCTCTATGCAATTGGGGCAACGGAAGAAATGTTGGCGCCCGCCCCACCGTCAATGCGCTGCGGGACACTTGCGAATGCAGTCGAATGCGCCTTCTCTCGTGCGAAAAGTGGCGACATCTTGTTACTTTCTCCAGCGTGCGCAAGCTATGGGCAATACACAAATTTCGAGGAACGCGGCAAACAATTTGTCCAACTTGTCCTCGCTCGCCAAACACTCAACCACTGCTAGACTGCGAAACCATACGACCTTTAAAGGCAACTATGAAAATCTGTACTCCAATTTCTCGATGTATTGCAGCACTGACAATGACAACTGCGCTGCTCACTGGCTGCTACGCACCTGATGGCGGATTCATGCCGAGTTCAGGCCGAGGCTATACTTTTATCTCGACGCCGACGCGACCAGTGACTGTGACGCTCGTTGACACACGAACTCAAGAAAAGTTTTTCAAGATGGATATTCCAGCTGGGAAACAGTTGACCTTCAAGTTCATCGAAGGTTCTGGCAGCGGTTCGCGAGCGGAACCAACCAAGATGATTTGGGAGATGTGGGAAGCGAAGACGGAATTTGGTGAGCTTGATAATCAACTCATTTGCCCTCCCGCATCATGTCGGCGAATCGATGTGACATATCGCCCTGCTCCCGAAGATATGCCTGAAGATCCGACACTGCTGATTCCGCCTGACTTCCAAGATCAGACTGTTGGTGCGAATTCGCCAAATGGCGGACCTCAACCTACGAATCGGACGAAGGACTGATCACACGATGCGGGTCGGACATGGCTATGACCTGCATCGCCTCGAGCCTCGACCCCCTGCAGGCAAGGGCAAGCAGTTTGTACTCGGCGGAATTCAAATAGAACATTCGACTGGTCTTGTTGCACACTCCGATGGCGATGTTTTGCTGCATGCAGTCACTGATGCAATTCTGGGTGCACTTGGGCTGCCCGACATTGGCCAACTCTTTCCAGACAACGATCCCAAGAATGAAAGCGCAGACTCTGCAATTTTTCTGTGTGAAGCTGTCGACAGAATGCGCAAAGCGGGATGGGAGATTGGCAACATCGATTGCACAATCATCTGCGAACAACCCAAGATCGGACCGCGCAGAAGTGAAATTGTCGCCAATATCGCGCGGTTGATTGGCTGCACTGCGGACTCGATCAATGTCAAAGGCAAGACCCACGAAAGAGTTGATGCTATTGGCGAAGGACGTGCGATCGAAGTGCATGTCTGCGCGCTCCTGAAGCCTCGCTGATCGTTGGCGCCCTTGACCCGTATACTCGTTTTATGCGAGCAGTAGTCACGGGTCAAATCGGCGTAGACAAGAAGCCTTATCTTCGGGAGGTTGTGACTGCCGCAGGTGAACGCGGCGAGCGTATCGAGGTCTTCAATATCGGAGAGTTGATGTATGACGAGGCCTCAGATGTGACACCTGGGCGCATTTTGGACCTTCCCATTTCTCGGCTGTCCAGCCTACGCAGAGCTGCATTCAAGGATGTCATCGCTGCGACACATCCAAAGAATGAACATCCCAATGTCATTGTCAATACGCACGCTACATTCCGATGGCGACATGGACTTTTCAGCGCATTCGATTTTGATCAGCTGCAAAAGCTGGAACCAAATTGCTTCATTTGCCTCGTTGATAATGTCGAGACTGTGCATCACAGATTGCATCAAGAACATGTCATCGATGCGACGCTGAAAGATTGCATGGTCTGGCGTGAGGAAGAAATTCTCGCCACTGAAATCATGGCGCAAGCGGTTGGATGCGCGAATAATTTTTACATTCTCAGTCGCGGGCGACATCAAGACACGGTTGAAACTTGCCTGCGTCTGATCACACGACCAGATATGCGCAAGGTCTATCCATCCTTTCCAATGAGTCACGTGATGGATATGCCAGATGTCTTGGCGGAGATCAACCACTTTCGTGCGGAGTTGGCCCGACACTTCATCACGTTTGATCCAGGTGATGTCGACGAGAAGATGCTGCTCGACCGAGCCATCGAAGCTGCGCGTAAAGGCGAAGACTTTGTCGAAATCCATCCACACTCATTTGGTGGACGCGAAGGAAATCCTGTGATGCGCCTTCCTGTTCGTGAAGTACTTGATATTGCCGGCGATATTGATGGTCAAATTTATATGCGTGATTTCAAACTCGTCGATCAGAGTGACATGATCGTCTCTCTCGTTCCCGAATTGGCTGGCGGCGTTCCCGCGCTTTCGAGCGGTGTCGAACGCGAACTGCACCATGCATTCGAACACACCAAAGAGGTGTATGTGGTCTGGAAGCCAAAGAAAAATCCGAGCCCGTTCATTACTGAAACGGCGACTAAAATTTTTCGTAGTGTTGATGAAGCGCTCAAATACTTCGAAGATAAAGGGATGCTCTCCCCCACTTCCCTGTTCGGTCACTAGCCCATAGGGCGAACTTGGACCGTGCCACGCTTTCGACTACTTGTCGCTTATGACGGAACAGACTTCCATGGTTGGCAAAGGCAAGAGCCGCCAAATCTGCCTGCGCTACGAACTGCGCAAGGAGTTCTCACCGATGCTGTCTCGAATTTGATGCGCATGCGAGTGACCGTTGATGGTGCGAGCCGAACGGATTCTGGAGTTCACGCGCGTGGTCAAGTCGCTGCATTTTCGATCGCTGACCCTCGCATTCCTGTTGATCGAATGGTGATGGCTCTCAACACTCGACTTCCGCACGATCTTGAAGTTCGAGGGGCGTGGGATGCCGAAGATTCTTTCGATCCAATCCGAAATTGCAGAAGCAAAGGTTATTCTTATCGACTGCGCCACGGATGCGAAGGAAGGCCGCGCGGGCTTGAAGGACGCGCCGATCCATTCGAACGTCGCACAACTGCGCAGTGTCGGCATCCGCTAGACATCGCACGAATGCGTACCGCTGCTGCGTTGATGATTGGCACGCACGATTTTCGTTCGTTCGCGCATTGTCCAGAGCAGCGCGAATCCACAGTCCGAACTGTTCATACATGTTCTGTCATCGAGCCATCGCCTGGAGTTGTGCGCGTCGATGTTGCAGGTGGCGGTTTTCTCTATCACATGGTTCGAATTATGGTTGGGACGCTTGTCGAAATTGGTCGAGGACGATTCGAGCCAGAGTCGGTTACAGAAATTATCGAAGCACGCAATCGCGCACGCGCTGGTCCAACAATGTCGCCCTCGGGACTCTGCTTGGAATGGGTTCATTATGGCATCACAGATTCCTCTGGCGAACTGGATTCCGCCGCCGAAGCAATCGAGGAATCTTCGGAACAGGCGTTATGAGAATCTTGCATATCTCAACACGACTCATCATCGGAGGCTCGCAAGAAAACACCGTGCTTTCATGCATTGGTGCCGCAGATCAAGGGCACACAGTTGCGCTGGCATATGGACCGATCTATGGACCCGAAGGATCGCTCTTGCCAAGAGTGATCGCAGACCCGCGCATCGAACGCTTTGAGGTTCCAAATCTGGTTCGGCACATCGCGCCTCTGCGGGATCGTCGCTGTTTGAAAGAGTTGCGAGAACTCATCCGAAAGTGGAAGCCAGATGTGGTGCACACGCATTCTTCGAAGGCAGGGATACTTGGACGAAAAGCTGCATGGTCTGAAAAAGTTCCTGTGGTTGTTCACACAATTCACGGACTTGCATTTCATCCATACCAATCGTGGTGGAAGAACTTCTTATACATCCGAGCCGAACGATGGGCTGCGCATCGCTGTCATGCGATGGTCAGTGTCGCTGATGCAATGACCGTTCAAGCGCTTGCGCAAGGAATCGGACGGCCAGAACAATTTGTCACTATTCGAAGCGCAATGGAAACAGAGCATTTTATTGCACCTGCCATGAAGCGTGAAGAACTTCGTGCAAGATTTGGCTGGGACGAATCAGTTGTAGTTCTTGGAACCATCGCACGATTGACGGAACTGAAAGGTCACGATGACATGATCGATGCGTTTGGTGAACTGCTCACCCAAGCCAGTGCAACTGCCAGCGCACCAAAAGTTGCGCTCCTTTGGGTGGGCGATGGTTGGTGGCGAGATCGATTGATCGCAAGATTGAAGGCACTTGGAATCGCCGAAAGAGTTGCGATGACTGGCCTCGTTGATCCAAGCGAAATTCCTGCATGGATTTCTGCGATGGATGTGGTTGTTCATCCGTCTTACCGCGAAGGTTTGCCGCGCGCCGTTGTTCAAGGAATGCTCGAGCAAAAACCAGTGATTGCCTATGACGTCGATGGCGCGCGCGAAGTCTGTCAACATGAACGCACAGGGATCTTGGTGAAGGCAGGCGACCGCACTGCGCTCCGTGCTGCAGCGCAGTGGATGATCGATCATCCAAATGAACGTCGTGTGATGGGAGAACGCGGACGAGAAGTGGTGCGAGTCGATTTTGACTGGAGGACGATGAACTCACATCTGCTCGAGTTGTATCGTCGCCTCGGCGCCGTGCGCTGATAGAGTGGCACGATGCGCATTGCAGTCTTTGGCCCACATCCAGATGATCAAGAACTCGGCATGGGCGGGACGATTGCTCGCCTTGCTGCCGCGGGACATCAAGTCACCCTTGTCGATATGACGACTGGCGAACCAACGCCATTTGGCTCGCCAGAAATTCGTTCGCAAGAAGCTGCGGCTGCAGCGAAGATCTTGGGCGCGAATCGCTTGCAATTACCACTCACTAACCGAGAAGTCGTTCACGACCTGGCGTCACGTGCCATCGTTGCTGGTGCAATCCGCATGCTCAAGCCACATGTGCTTTTCGCTCCGCATCCTGAAGATGCTCATCCAGATCATGTTGCGGCGTGCGCAGTGATCGAAGCCGCTCGATTTGCTGCGAAGTTCACCAAATGCGATCTGCCTGGAGATCCTTGGCATGCGCCTCACCTCTTTCACTTTTATTCAATTCACTTGAGAAGCGTTCCCCAACCATCGATCATCGCTGATACGACTGGATTTGCGCAGACGAAACGTCGTGCAGTGTTGGCATATGCAAGTCAGTTCGTTGCAAATGAAAAGAATCGCAAAGTTCCAGAGTGGCTTGATGCTGCGGGAATTTATTTTGGGAGCCGTATCGGCACCGAATCTGGCGAACCATTTTTCAGCCGCGAGTGCGTTGCCTTTGATTTCGCTGCGATGAGAACTGAATAGGCCTGGAAATTTTCTACTCTTCAACTGCCTTTCGAGCCAACGCCAGTTGAACCAAATCCGCCAGAACCACGAACTGTGTCACTCAACTGAGTCATTTCACGCAGATGTGCGCGGAGAACCGGTGCGATGACCAGTTGCGCAATTCGCATTGAAGGTTCGACCGTGAATGCCGTACGCCCAAGATTGATCAACGCAACTTTCAACTCGCCTCGATAATCAGCATCAACCGTTCCAGGCGAATTTGGAATCGAAACCCCATGCTTGCACGCCAAACCACTGCGTGGACGAACTTGGCCTTCATATCCTGGTGGAATTTCAATTGCAAATCCACATGGAATCATTGCAATTGCGCCAGGCTCGATCGTCACTGTCACTTCAATCGCCGCGTGAAGATCCATGCCCGCGGCAAATTCGCTTTGATACACCGGCAGTATTGCAAGTGGTGAAAGCCTGCGAAAATTGATTTCGATTTCCTGCATAGTTGCAGTGTAGAGATCCACCCCATTCTCATCCTTCGTATCCTCTACTTCATGATCTGCCCCGTCATTGGACTCTTGATACTTGCCATCGTTGCATGGCTTGCCGTCTCAGGGATGAAGATCAGAGAATTGGCGAAAGCCCCAGCTGTCGCGTGCGGACGATGCGGACACTTTCTTGCTGCAGAACAATTGCAATGCCCAGAATGCGGCACTTTGTGGACCGAGGAGTGGATTGAAAAACTCAAGCGCGCGCGCAAAAGATCGTGGCGAATGCGACTGGCAATCGCGGGGATATTGCTGGCAGTGATTCTGGTCGCAGTTGGATTGGCGATTGCAGACCTTGCCAATTATGTAAACAATACGAATAAGAAGCCGACTCAACCAATTTCGCCAAGTGCCGCAAGCACTTCCGCACCATGATCGGCGACAGAAACTTTATCCCACCGCTTCACAACTTTGCGATCAGCACCAATGAGATATGTCGTTCGGACGATGCCCATATACGACTTGCCATACATCGATTTCTCTTGCCACACGCCATATGCATTGCTCACGGCAGGCGTGCCGCTTGCTGCAGGTTCGTCAACAAGTAGAACGAAAGGAAGTTTGAACTTCTTTGCAAATGATGCGTGGCTCGACTGCGAATCAGGAGAGATCCCAAGTACCACACCATTGCGCTTCTTGACGGCGGCATGCAAGTCGCGAAATTGACACGCTTCTTGCGTACAGCCTGGAGTGTTGTCACGAGGATAGAAATATAAAATCACTGCGCTTCCCACATAATCCGCGAGTGAATGCGAAACGCCAGCGCCGTCGACAAGCGTGAAGTTCGGCGCAAGTTTTTTGGGTTCGATGAGCGCGCCAGAAGACACGCTTGCTTTCTTGACCGCAGTTTTCTTGGCTGCAGTTTTCTTGGCTGCAGTTTTCTTGGCTGCAGTTATATTGACAGCAGGTTTCTTGACGACAGTTTTTTTGACAATAGTTTTTTTGCTCATAGTTTTCTGACCAACTTCTTTATACGGAAACTCCTGCGCC
>CAJCCX010000271.1 GCA_903961015.1 uncultured bacterium | reverse complement strand
GACCATCAACACGACTGGCACGTAATACGCAGCCAATCGTTCGATGAGTTCTTGGCGATCACTGCGAGAATTTTCGGCTTCTCGAATCAGCGTTTCGACTTTACCGATGGTGGTCTCACCAGCGACAGCAGTCACAGAAATATCCAATTGTCCCGTCAAATTGGTGGTTCCCGCATACACATCAAGTCCAGGCTGCGCTTCAACTGGCACAGCTTCGCCGGTCAACGAAGCCTGATTAATGCTGCTTGTGCCGCGCACAACACGACCGTCGGCAGGAAGATTTTCTCCAGGTCGAACACGAAGTACATCTCCAACTTTCACAATATTGCGACTGACTTCACGCTCACTTCCAGAAGCATCGACGATACGGGCCATATCTGGAGTCAATTCCAGAAGATCACGAATTGCGCGTTGCGCACCCCAAGCAGTTCGCGAGAGAATCAGTTCTGAGAGCCAGAGAAAAAAAGCAAGAAATCCTGCGGCGAGATAAAGATGATTTGCCATCGCAGCAAGCACCGCCAACGTCGCAAGCGAATCGCTTGACGGGCGACCCATTTTCAATTCTTTCAGCGCGCCGACAGCCATCGGTACAGTCAGAATGATCGCGCCGATCACAGCAGGAATTTGAGCGACGGAAGGTTCAATACCAAAAAGCGCAGAGCCCAACCACGCAACCAAGAGCATCATGCCACCGCAGAGTGCAATAAAAAGTCTCTGTTCAAGTCGAATGCCGCCTTGTGCTGCCTCTGCATCGCGGTCATTTCGAGTTGTTGAGGTTGATGCATTTATCGTGGTCATAATTGAGGGGTCTCCAATTGTATTTTAGGTTAGCACGCTTGCCAATCGAAGTCGTGGTAGGGTGATTGGATGGCACAGCAGATTGCAGTCATTGGATGTGGGCAATTTGGAACCGTTCTTGCGTGCCACTGTGCGAAAGCGGGGCACAAGGTTTCGCTATGGGGACGCGATGCGCAAGAGATTGCGCCACTCTTGGCCAATCGTGAAAGTCCAAGAATCAAAGGGCTGCGAATTGCGGAATCGATCGCCATCACCATCGATGGTCGACATGCGATGTCGGGAGCGGATTTGGTCATCACAGCCATACCGGCTCAATACGCCCGTTCCATTTGGAAAGTTCTTGGCAAGGATTGTCCAAAGAGTGCATGTGTAGTGACCGTCGCCAAAGGATTCGAAGTCGAAACTAAAATGAGACCAAGTGAGGTGCTTGCGTCTGTGAACATTGGCAGAGAAATCGTCACCCTTTCTGGGCCGACGATTGCAACCGAAGCGGCTCGGGGTTTGCCGACAGCGCTTGTTGCCGCAGGTTCTGAATCTGCGACGTTGCATGTACAGAAAGCTCTTGCGACGGATTCGTGGCGCATCTATTGCACGACCGATCAGGTGGGAGTCGAAGCTGCGGGGGCAATAAAAAATGTCATCGCTCTTGCTGCGGGAATGGTTGATGGAATGGAACTTGGAATGAATGCCAAAGCGACTTTGCTCGCGCGTGGGCTTGCGGAGATTTCTCGTTTGGGAATTGCTCTTGGAGGTCGCAGAGAAACATTTTTCGGCGTCGCGGGAGTGGGAGATCTTGCAACGACTTGCTTCAGCATGGATGGACGAAATCGCACGCTTGGCGAAAGAATCGGTCGTGGAGAATCATGCGATTCTGCCGTGAAATCGATGGAATCTGTTGTGGAAGGGGTTGAGACGTGCAGAGTCGTGGTGCAGCTTGCCCAGCAGCATGGAGTGGAGATGCCCATTGCAAATGCAGTTCACGGAGTCTTGTTCTCTGGACTTTCTCCCCGAAGTGCGCTGCAAGAATTGATGCGTCGCAATTCTGGCGAAGAGCGAATCTGATTCTTGTAAAGCGTGGCAAGATTTTTATGCGCAGTCACTCAAAGTTTCAGGGAACGCTGACAAGCGTGCCAACAGCATCAATGCGTTTTTGAAATCGGTATGTGCGGAGCAATTCAATTGCTCGTTGCAAGTCGCTCCAGAGCGGCGCTTGAAATGTCATGGGCTCGTTGGAGATGGGATGCTTAAAACCGAGCAGTGCCGCATGCAGCGCCTGTCGTGTGAGAAGTAGCGCGTCGCTGCT
>CAJCCX010000270.1 GCA_903961015.1 uncultured bacterium | reverse complement strand
GAAGTGGCCAAGGTGCGTACGGCGAAGGAATGGGCGATGTGATAGGAGCACTCATCAGCGAGACTTCAGCGCTTGGAGTTGGGTTTCAATCTTGCGCAACCGGTCTTCGCAATTCGCTGAATAACTGCGTCTTTGATCTTGCAGGTTGCTCGACATGCGGAAGCGCGATTCACGCATGCGGCCAACTGCTTTCTGGTTGCGTGTGGAATACAATGTTGAATTTGCAAGCCAGCGATCCCACGACATATAAAACACTCATCCGAAATATGGCGGTCAACTCGGTCTTGCTGCATGCTGGCACGACGATCGCGGGCGATATCACCATCGATTTCTTGACGCTTGATGATGACAACGCAAACATCAATGATGGGACTCCGCATTACAGCCAAATCAACGATGGATTTACGCTGCACGGACTTCCAGGACCAGCTGTGCAGTTGCTAGGCATCACAACTCCAAACGGCATTCCAACCTTTGCAACACCAAATGCAAATCTTCCACTCGTGGTGCAAGTCTCAGCTCTCAGTGGTCAACCTCAACCAAACACTGGCAAGTTGTATTGGCGAACTGGAAGTTCTGCCTTCCAGAGTGTTGCGATGACGCAGACATCTCCGAATGTCTATACCGCGCAAGTTCCGATGAGTGCATGCGGAACACCTGTGAATTATTATTTCGAAGCGAAGACGACAAACAATGTGATCGTCACGAGCCCTGCGAATGCTCCGACGTCTTTCAATACGACGACTGGCGCATTTGGGGAAATCACCGCTACTTCTGATACCTTCGAAAGTGCTGGAGCGTGGACCGTTGGTGCAACAGGCGATCTGGCGACCACTGGACTTTGGACACGCGCCGATCCTGTTGGAACACTTGCTCAACCTGAAGATGATCACACTGTCGCTGGAACCCTCTGCTATGTGACAGGACAAGGAGTGGTCGGAGGGGGCCTTGGCGATCAGGATGTTGACGGTGGCGCTACAACATTGACTTCGCCGACTTTCTCTGCGCTGGGTCTTGCTGACCCTCAAGTCAAATACTGGCGTTGGTATTCCAACAACCAAGGCAGCTCACCAAACGCGGATTCGATGCCAGTCGAAATATCCAACAACAACGGAACGAGCTGGGTTCTGATGGAACTTGTCACAGAAAATGCGAATGCTTGGGTTTCGAAGAGTTTTCGAATTGCGGACTTTTTGGCACCAACTGCCACAATGAAGGTTCGATTCGTGGCTTCGGATCTTGCGACTGGCTCTATCGTAGAAGCTGGCGTAGATGACTTCCAAGTGAATGCTCTCAGTTGCACCCCACCATTTGTGCCTGCGGATCTGAACCGCGACACTTTCGTCAATGGTGTCGATTTAACAACTCTCTTGAGCGGATGGGGAACAATTGGTGGAGACCTCAACAATGATGGAAACACCGATGGCACGGACTTGACCATCTTTCTCTCAGCTTGGACGGGCTGACCGTATACTCTCCACCCCCCCTCCTTATTAAGCCCAGGTGGCGGAATTGGCAGACGCGCCAGCTTGAGGTGCTGGTGGGAGAAATCTCTTGGAGGTTCGAGTCCTCTTCTGGGCATTGATTTTGGATAATTGGGTTGAAATTTAGTTGCCGTCACTGAAAAGTGTCGGCAACTTTTTTTGTGATCAATTGCCGCGAGCAATTTGCCCAGTCCAATACATACATCCACTAGTCTGTTCAATTGGCTATGACACTTCGCATCAACGAAATCTTCTTTTCGATTCAGGGCGAATCGACATGGGTGGGAGAGCCCTGTGTTTTCGTGCGCTTGACTGGATGCCCACTGCGTTGTCGATACT
>CAJCCX010000269.1 GCA_903961015.1 uncultured bacterium | reverse complement strand
TGTTCAGCCGTGAAAAGTCCTCTCGGGGCTCAGACAGTCCTCGGCGACCGACACGATCCAGGTTTCGAATTTTGATTGCAAATTCCGTCGACCGCCTGCGGAACTCGCCCGAGAGAACTTTCCAACGGCTGGGCACGCAAACAGAAGCACGAGGGATCTGAAAAACGTTCGAGCGAGAATTTGATTCGCCAACGTGGACAGCGGAATGATTTGAACCCCGGCGAGTTTGCAAGCCGAGCAAGTCTGCGCAGCTCGGCGCAGCATGTTTGAGTCCGGGGGCAAATCAGTCCGCTGCCAAACAACTGCACGAATCACTTTTGAGTCCATGCATGTTTGAGCCCGGGGGCAAATCAGTCCGCTGCCAAACAACTGCACGAATCACTTTTGAGTCCATCCACTTTTGAGTCCATCCGCTTTGCTTCAAAAGCGCCCTTGTTGCTTCAAGAAGGCCATTTTTAAAAAATGTGGACTTTGACTTGCAACGCGTCGCTTTGTAACCGACATTCATTGTGTTAGAGAATCCAAGAGGCGCCCCGTTCAGCAGACGAGATTGCGCCAAGCGCCTACATCCGAACGCATTAAGGAACGGGGAAACCCTCCGACATTCTCGAACTCGTTGGGAGTGAGCCGGCTAGGCGAGCAGTTCGGAGCCGGTTCTGACGAATGAATGGGCTAGGCGAGTTTTCTCGGAGCCCCGCCATTCATAGATCTGGAAGTAAGGGTTGGAGGATAGGAAAATGGACATTTAGGAGGATAGGAAAAGGATTTGGAGGGTGGAACGGGATTGATGGGAAGGAAATGGAACACGGTGCGTGTGACGGCACTAAATGGATTGGGGATTACGGCTCAAGGCCCTGCATTTGCGGGGTCTTGTGCTTTTGTGGTGGCTTTTACAATGAACGACATCTTTTCGACGAAGATAGGCGAATAAAAACGATTTTGCCTCATTTGTGGTCGAAATATAGCCAAACTTCTGCGAAATTCGATTACGCTTGCCAATTGCCAACATAAATTAGAGTGCTTATCAATCATTTTCGATGATAATCGATGAAAATACGCAAAAAGACATTAAACTTCTCCGAAAATATATTTCGAAGTGTAGATCGTTATATGCGACATATCGCAGACAATGCTGAATCACCATTTCAATCCTGATCTTGTTTTCTTCCAATAAAAAATCGAATCGCTCCGCAGCGTACTCTTCGACTTCGCCATGTCTCGTCACATCAATTCAATCCTGTCCTGCGCAATTTTTGCACTGCTGGCGACCATTCCGATCGCCTGCCAAGAGAAGGAGTTTCATGTAATTGATATCAACGCCGAAGAGCGCCTGCGCACGGCAAGTGAATCTATCGGCGAGCCCTCAAGCGTTCCCACGATTAGTAAATCGGAATCGCAATATCAAGGTCAGAATTTCACTCCCGATTATCCAGGTCTCAATGAACCACCAACGGCAAACCCAAAGCCGGAGGATCTGAAGTATCAGGCTCGTCCTCGCGCGGTACTCGATGTCGACAAAGTCATCGCCGATGTGACGAAAGCATACGCCCCTCCAATAAACGCAGAGCACTTGAATCTTGCCAAGAGCGTGCAATTCGCTATCAAGAAAAGTTTGGAATATCGCGTCGCGGAAGAAACATATTTATTACTTGCTCTTGACCTGCTCATTCAGCAGCACATCTGGAGCCCGCGAATCTTTAACACAGTTACTCCACAATTTCAAGGCGTTTCCCTGAACGGAACACAATCAACAGCACTTCAGTTAGTGAATGATCTGAATGTGAGTCAAAAACTTCCGTATGGAGGTCAAGTCAGCGCAAACATTCTCGCTCAAGCATCAAACGAACTGAGTAAAGCGGTTCAAACGGGCCAAGCAAGTTCTTTGGATATTGCGCTTTCTTTGGACATCCCCCTGCTTCGCGGTGCGGGCTTGATCGCGCAAGAAGGTTTGATTCAAGCAAAGCGAAATTTGGTTTATGGTGCCCGCGCATTCGAAGAGTTCCGTCGCCGCTTTTATGTCGCAATTTTCAGTGATTTTCACGATTTGGTGGTTCA
Source organism: uncultured bacterium (assembly GCA_903961015.1). Lineage (GTDB taxonomy): Bacteria > Planctomycetota > Phycisphaerae > Phycisphaerales > SM1A02 > F1-60-MAGs104. The sequence goes on along the minus strand of CAJCCX010000269.1, from coordinate 3,072 downwards.
GCAACAAGTTATCTCGAACACACGAAATCAAATCAATGGGCTGCGATCAATTGTCGACCGCGAAGACGCATTAGTGTCCAGCGGTCGGCAAGTTGCCTTTCAAGCTGACTTAGCAAAGCAGCGCGCCCTCTTCGTCATCGATCGACTTGCTTCACTCGAAGAAACCTACAAACTGGCTGTCGATCGTTTCAAGTTGCGAATTGGATATCAGACTGACGCGCCAGTTGTCATCGATACCGAAATGCTCGATCTCGATCCGCCGATCATCAACAATGAACGATCGATTGCCAATGCATTTGAGTGGCGCCTCGATTTGCAGAATACGCGCGACTTGGTCGCAGATGCACGGCGTCAAGTTGACAATGCGCGCAATTTGGTCCTTGCAGGTGCCGACATTTTTGCGACTGCGTCACTTTTAAAGAACCCAGATTTTTTCAACGGTATTCAGCTCGACGATTCTTTTGGCAATTACACAATTGGAATCGCGATCGATCTTCCGCTCGATCGCACGATCGAAGAAGTGAATGTCCGCAAAGCACAAGTGATTCTCGAACAGAATGATCGGCGATTTGTTTTTGCAAAGAACACTGCCGCGGTCGAAGTTCGACAAGCAATCAGACGTATCGATCGCGCGCTGTACACCCTCTCGTTGCAGGACAAAAATATTGATATCGCCCGTAATCGTCAGGGCAGCATTGATGCTGCTCCAGATCGTGCGACTCCCCGTGATCGCACGGAAGCAGTTGACGCTCTCAATTCTGCGGAAAATGAAAAGGCCCGGGCTCTTCGCGAGGTTCAGATCGCAATATTGGAATTTTTACGGCAAACTGGTCAATTGCGAGTCTCTGATGATGGGGAAATTATCGCTCCAGACGGCATGGAGGTCCGATATAGACGCGGATCTGGAATTCTTGCACAACCAGTAGGGATTCCATCGGTCTGAACCGATAGGCTTTATACATGTCCAATGAGATTGAACAACCTCCAGAAGGATCGGTTGGCGAAGTTGCCAATGGCGATGGTTCTCTGGATGCTCCCGTGGGGAAACCAACGAAGGCGCGACAGAGTCGACGAGTGATCTTTATTTCGTTCCTTGTCGTGATCGCAGCAATCGCAACTTGGATGTTGATGCCCAATTCCAGCCGACGCGCAACCGAAGTTGCTGGCGGAAACTTTAACGGCCTGGAATTGCACACTGTGGACCGAATGGACTTCGACATGATTATTCCCGTCTCGGGAGAACTTGCTGCGCTTCGTCAAGTTGAAGTTCGCAATTTGCTCGAAGGGCGTTCGGTGATCACTGAACTCGTTGCAGAAGGTCGTCGTGTTCAGAAAGGCGATGTCTTAGTGAAGTTCGCCAGCGAAGAATCCACAGACAAGATTAAAGATATGCAAGACAAGCTGAAGACCGCGCAGGCAGAAGCTGTCGCAAATGAGCAAGCACTTGCAATCAAAGAGAATGAACGTTTAAGTGAAATTGAAAAGGCAGAATTGCAGGTGAAGTTGAGTCAGTTGGCGCTCGAAGGATGGACAAACGGAGAACTCGTCTCCAAGCGCCAACTCTTGGCGACTGCAGTCGAAGCAGCGACAATTGATGCGGATCGCCAACGCAAACGATTTGGTGAATCCGAATCACTGGTCGCGAAGGGATTTATCAGCCGCGACGAATACGAGAAGGATCGCATCGCTCTCATTCAAGCGGATGCGAAGGTCAAGCAATCAGCGCTTGATATTGAGGTGTACGAAAAATTCCAGCGGCCTCAAGATGAAGCGAAAAAAATCTCTGATGTCGAGCAGGCCCTCGCTGAACGAAAGCGAACCGAACAGAAAAAGAACTCAGAGATCGTCAAAGCTCAATCCGATTTAGAGAGTTCGCAATTTAGATCGAAGACAGCGCTTGAGCGATTGACCCAAGGTCAACGACAACTTGAAAACACCACAATCATTTCTCCTACCGACGGCCTTGTTGTTTATGCAAGCAGTTTGGAATCTGGTGGCTGGGGTCGTGGTGGTGATGCACCACCTCCAGCGATCGGAACAGAGCTGAAACCGAATGAGTTAGTGATGATCATCCCAGATGTTTCGCAGATGGTTGCGTATTTGAAAGTGAGCGAAGCACTCTCTGGTCGGATTAAGCCAGATCAGGAAGTGACCATTTTCAGCGATGCAAATCCAACCGTTCCAATTCGTGGGACTGTTATGAATGTCAGCGTGCTCGCAGAGAGTGGTGGTTGGCGTGATCCAAATCGTCGCGATTACAAAGTTCGCGTGCTTCTGAACGATGTTGAGTCTCTTGCTCTTAAGCCCAGTATGCGATGCAAAGCTTCGATTCTCCTTGGGCGAGCAACTGATGTCCTGAGTATTCCAGTGCAAGCGGTTTTTCGACAAGGCATCGCAAGTTTCGTATACACCCCGGATAGCGAAGGATTTAGCCAGCGCCAAGTCACGCTTGGCCGATCAAGCGAAATGGACATTGAAGTCGTAACTGGTCTCGAATCAGGAGATCAAGTTTTGCTACGCGAGCCAACTGCCGAAGAAGTGGTTTCTCGTTTACCTTCGGAAGTGACGAATCCGAAGGAACAAGACCCAACGAAAACCAGTGTTGCACCCAAAAGTAAGCCGGCTGGCGCAACGAATCAAACGCAGGTGGTCCCACCCATCGCAAACTCACCAGTCACTGGTTCTTGATCACTTCGTTTGTCGCCATCGGTGATTCGTGGGATACTGAACTTGATGTTGCGAGTCGCGCTTTCATTTTTCATTCTTGCTGGCATTTCTGTCGTTGCCTTACGCGCTGATGATGCCTCGGCGAGGCCGCGAATTTTGGTATTCACAAAGACAGCAACATTTCGTCACGATTCAATTCCAGATGGAATCAAATGTGTTCGCGAAGCTATGGCTCAAGATGCTGATGTTTATCAAACCGAAGATAGTGCGCTCTTCACAAAGGACAACCTCGCGAAATATCGAGCCGTTGTATTTCTTTCAACCACAGGCGATGTGTTGAATGATGAACAACAGGCAGCCTTTCAAGAATTCATTGAATCTGGCGGCGGCTTTGCGGGCATCCAC
>CAJCCX010000268.1 GCA_903961015.1 uncultured bacterium | reverse complement strand
CCGATGAAGTCGCAGAAGCACTGCGCGATGGACGCCCAGTCGTCGCACTCGAATCGACGATTCTCACCCACGGACTTGCGCGCGAACCACGTGCGATGTCTGCGAAATTTATGAAGGCGTTTCCAAAGTGGGATGGAAATCGCCCCGCAAATCTTGCCGCCGCACTCGGCGCAGAAGCTGCAGTGCGTGCAAGCGGAGCTGTTCCCGCAACAATCGCGATCATCGATGGGCGCGTGTGCGTGGGATTGACTGCGGTGCAACTCGAACAATTCTGTGCGAATGATGGTGCATCGAAAGTTTCGCTGCGCGACTTAGGATCCGCCATCGCGCATCAACGGACAGGCGGAACAACCGTTGCATCGACAAGTTGTATCGCTGCAATGTCGGGGATTTCTCTCTTTGCCACAGGAGGAATTGGTGGAGTCCATCGAGGATGGTCAAAGACTTTGGATTTTTCCGCAGACTTGATGGCGATTGCGACTCACCCTGTATGCGTGGTCAGCGCAGGAGCGAAAATTTTGCTCGACTTGCCCGCGACTCTTGAAGCGCTCGAAACTTTAGGAATTCCAACATTGGGATTCGGCAGTCGATTTTTCCCTCGTTTTACAGTCTCTCCCGATCAGAATTTACTTCTGCCAGATCAAGTGCAAGATGCGGCAGAGGCCGCGCGAGTTGTCGCCGCGCACTGGTCAGTGCGACCTTCGTGCGGAGCGCTTCTGATGCAGGCTTGCCCAGAAACTTTTGCGCTTCCTGCGGAGCAAACAGAACACGCCTTGGCGACTGCGATGATCGATGCGCAAGCACTGGGCATTCGAGGCGCTGCGACCACACCGTTCTTGTTGGCACGATTGGCGAGTTCTGGAGAAGGCCAAGAGGTGGTCGAGGCAAATCTTGCATTGCTCTTTGCGAATGCTTCACTCGCTGCAAAAGTTGCGTGCGCGATGTCTGGTTGACGAAACCTGAAATGCATTAAAAGTTTTTTTCGAGTGGATTGGGTTTTGGGAATACGTTTTTCTCAAATCGAAAACAGTATTTGCATTTAAGTTTTTTTGTGTTCGCTCCGCCGAAAGTTTGGCGTTTAGGGGCGCTTGGTTTACGGGCGCTGACAAAGTGGGGTTGGCGAAGGCTGCGGAATAGTCCTACGGATTCCTCACGACACGGAAGCCGGCGTTGTTGTAAAGGCTGACGGGCTGGCCGGCGGTGCGCAGCGACGCGCGGCAAAGGTTGGAGACGTCGTAACAAGAACCGCCGCGCACCAAACGGATCGACCCAGTCGCGGGTCCTGTGGGGTTGGTCACGCTTGCTGATGAATAAAGCCCATACCAATCCTGGCACCACTCAAAAACATTGCCTGCCATGTCGTGCAAGCCAAGTCCATTGGCAAGTTTGCCGCCGACGGCGTGGGTTTGGCTCTGTGAGTTACTGTTGAACCACGCAATGTTGCCAAGAAGTTTGTCGTCGTTGAAACCATTTGGCTGCCCTTCTGTTGGAGACAACACATAACTGTGAAACGCCGTTGTTGTTCCTGCGCGATATGCATATTCCCATTCGGCTTCCGTTGGCAAGCGCAAACCTGTCAGAGACATAAATGATGTAGATCCTGATGCAATCATGTTCCAAGAGACTTGTTCGACGGGCTTGGTGGTATCCGATGAGTAACCGTTTTGCGGCACGAAATAACTCGGATTGCTCCCAATCGTCGCCGTCCACTGAGCCTGCGTTACTTCATAACGACCCATATAAAAAGCATTTGTTAGAGTCACTTGATGCGTCGGGCTTTCATTGGAAGCGCACGCATACTGCGTCGACGCGCTGCATCCCATCATGAATGTTCCGCCTGGAACCAACAACATTTCGATTCCAGTTCCGTTGTCTTGCACACGCCAAGGCAAACCCAGCGCAATGATCTCGTTGCGAAGTGTGACATCGGTCACAACCGCAGCATCGACATATTCTTCCAGCACCGTGTACCACCCAGTTGGCACCACATAAGTAAACGCACTCGCCAAACTCGCAGTTCCAACCCATGTTGTCACCGCAACGCTTTTTGCGCCAACACTTCCTTCAGGCGTGACCGCAATGACGCTCGTCGACGAAACCGCAACAACACTCGTCGCCGCAACTCCGCCGACTGTCACGCTTGTCGCGCCAAGCAAACTTGTTCCCGTGATCGTGATCGCAGTCCCACCCGCAGTCGAACCCGATGTTGGGGAGATCGATGTTATTGTCGGCGCCAGCTCTGGATCCGGAGTCCTCACGACACGGAATCCGACGCTGTTCAAGTTGTCGCCAGGCGAGAAGCTGATGCGCCGCGACGCGCGGCATTCGCTGGACTCGTAGAACCAATAGCCGCCGCGCACCAAACGGGACGAACCAGTCGTGGGTCCTGTGGGGTTTGTAAGTGGGCTCGAGGCGTAGTACGTACTGCTATACCAATCCTGGCACCACTCCCAAACATTGCCTGCCATGTCATGCAAGCCAAGTCCGTTGGCAAGCTTGCCGCCGACAGCCTTCGTGCCATATGTAGAAGATCCTAATGCGCCATTATTTGCTGAGTACCACCCAATGTTGCCAAGAAGCGTGTCGTCGTCGAAACCGTTTGGCTGCCCTTCTGTTGGAGACAACGCATAACTGTGAAACGCTGTTGTTGTTCCTGCGCGATATGCATATTCCCATTCGGCTTCAGTTGGCAAGCGCAGACCTGTCAGAGACATAAATGATGTAGATCCTGATGCGATCATGTTCCAAGAGACTTTTTCGACGGGCTTGGTGGTGTCCGATGAGTAACCGTTTTGCGGCACGAAATAACTCGGATTGCTCCCAATCTTCGCCGTCCACTGAGCCTGTGTCACTTCATAACGACCCATATAAAAAGCCTGCGTCAAATTCACTTGATGCGTCGGGGTCTCGTTGAAATTGCACGCATGCAAATTCGACGCGCTGCAACCCATCGTGAATATCCCAGCAGGCACCAACAACATCTCGATGTTGCTGGAATTGTCGCGCACGCGCCATGCCAATCCACTTGCCACAATCTCAGCACGAAGATTTGCATCGGTCACCACCGCGGCATCAGGCGCCCACTCCAACACAGTTGCCCATGATTGAAATGGGCAACCTCCCCACCCTGACAGAACAAATGCAAGATCGAGTCCGTTGACAGTTCCATCGCCATTGATGTCGCCTCCAGCGGATCCTCCCTTGGTGCCCCATGTACTCAAGATTACTGTCAGGTCTGTTCCATCAACAGAGTGATCGTGATTCACATCGGCGAGACACTGCGCGCTTGCTTGTTGATTCAGCGGAGCACACATCAACGCTGCTGCGCAAGCGATTATCACTGCTGCATTCATAAGTTTCATATTGTGGTCTCCTGAAGTTTGTAGTTCGGTGATCTATTGACAAACATCTATACGAGACAGATATGGCGATTACTAAATCGAATACAAAGATTTTGGCACAAATCAGCGCAAAGTCCAATCAAAGTTGATCGAAGTTGAAAACTTTCACAACCCCCTTCGCTTGCTTTGCTTGTGGGCAAAAAACGCCCTTAAACGGTTGAATTTTGCCCGCAAGATCCCATACTTCGCATCCCTTGACATTCAAACTACAAACTGCTCTACTCGACGTGTCGACCTGCAGGACATTTCGTCTCGGCCGACACACACATGAGTACAGTTCGCGGGATCCTTGAATGGGCCTCTGGTCCTGAGGGTCGAATAAGACAGTTCAACGATGGCTTGGTCGAAAGTCCCAACGACCCAGTCGTGCCGTCATCATTTGCAAACACATTTGCGCTTCGTCCTTGTTCAAGCATTGTCGCGGAAGTGGTCGAAGTTGAAACGAAAACTCGACGCGGTCGACATGTTCGCCAAATGGTCGAGCGGCTGGTGGAAATCGAGGGAATGACCCCCGAATCTTTCTCGCAGCGAAAGCCATTCTCAGAACTGACCGCGCTCGACCCCGCGCCAAGATTGACATTGGAATATCCAGGATGCCCGCCCGCGTGCAGATTGATCGACCTCTTCTGCCCGATCGGATTCGGCACGCGCGGATTGATCGTTGCGCCACCAAAGGCTGGGAAAACCATTCTGCTTCAGAACCTTGCGTATGGCATCAAGCACAATCATCCCGATGTTGAATTGATCGCGCTGTTGATCGACGAGCGTCCCGAAGAAGTCACCGACTTCAAACGCAATGTTCCCGCGCAAGTCTTGGCCTCGAGCAACGATCAAGATGTCGAACGACACACCGCGCTTGGAATTCTGGCGATTGAACGCGCGCGACGCATGGTCGAAGCTGGGCGAAATGTCGTGGTGCTTCTGGATTCGATCACTCGACTTGGAAGAGCGTTCAACAACTCGCGCAAATATGGTTCTGGCGGACGCACGATGTCAGGTGGACTTGATTCGCGCGCGCTGGAAATTCCAAAGCAACTTTTTGGAGCAGCGCGTCGAGCAGAAGAAGGTGGATCGCTGACGATCATTGCAAGCTGCTTGATCGACACTGGAAGCCGCGCCGATCAAATCATCTTCGAAGAATTCAAGGGAACGGGAAATATGGAATTGATTCTCGATCGATCCATCGCCGAAAAACGACTCTTCCCTGCGATCAATCTGGCGGCAAGCGGAACTCGTAAAGAGCATCTGATGCTGACCGAACATGAACTGAAGACGATCACAGCTCTACGTCGGCGCCTGATTTCCATGCCGCCGCACGTGCAAATCGAACAACTTCTCGCTGCCCTGAAGCGATTTCCCACCAACGAAGCACTCGTCGGAAGTTGATCTTCTTGCCAACCGTAACAGTCGGATAAAGGTATTCTGAACTTCTATGAATGGGCCTGCAATCAAAACTGGTTTTTTCTTATTGAGCGGAATTGCGCTCTTCGCATTCGTCGGCGTCACGCTGGCCAAACTGAATTTGTTTGAAAAAGTAACGCCCTACGTCGTGGTCTTTAATGTTGAAGATGGAATCAATGGACTCAGCGAAGGTTCGGCGGTGCAAATCGGTGGCCTCCCCCGTGGACGAGTGGTAAATATCGTGCCAGTCATTGGAGACCAGAAGGAACTGAAAGCGATCAACGCAAACATCGTCATGGATGAAGATGTCAAGGTTTTTAAGGATGCGAAAGTCCTGAGAATCCTGACACTCTTGGGATCGACCGCAACGCTCAATTTCGTAGCGCTGGGGTCTGAAGGAGATCCTCTTCCTGCAGGCTCCCAGATTCAAGCGCAACAAAGCAGTGGTGTCTTGGCATCGTTGCTCGGGCCATACAACGCAACGAAGGCAAATGAAATCATCGATAACTTTGTCACTTTCAGTAAGTTTCTCGAAAGCGTCCCAAATGACTATCAAACAAAAATTGTTCCCATCTTGGACAATGCAGGAACTGTCTTGGGCGACATTCGAACGGATTACAGCGACTGGAGAACGAAGATTGCAACGGCTTTGACTTCCGCTCAGACTTCGATGCAGAAACTCGATTCTTCGCTGACCGATGCGCAGCAAATTCTCGTGCGTAATGGACCAAAAATCGACTCCACCATTGCGAATCTCGATAGTTCTGCATTGATTGCCAAAGACACTCTGACTCACTTCAACCAAGAGACGGTTCCACTTCTGGATAGCGCCTTGCGACATGCAGAAGCGTCCGTGGACAGTTTCGGGAAGTCTGTAGAAATCGTGCACACACTTCTGTTGGAGCGCTCGCCTGATATCGCCGAGATGCTTTCAAATCTTCGCACGACCGCTGCGCAGTTGAAGTTGTCTTCGATGGAAATCCGACGCAGTCCATGGAAGATTCTCTACCAGCCAAACAGTGATCAGATTGCTCATGAAAATCTTTACGAATCCGCTCGAAGCTTTGCGATGGCCGCAGGCGATCTTCGCTCGGCTGGAGACTCTCTGCGACTCGTTATCGAACGCGATCCAGGTCGCTATGAAGCAGATGTCAACTTCCGCGAAGCTGTGCAGACGATGGTTCTTGATGCGCTTGCCAAATACGAATTGGCTCAACAACAATTGAACAATGTTCTGATGTCGCCCGAGCCTGCCGGCGAATCAAAGGCGAAGTAATCCGTGACAGCCATGCGCTCTCAGGGACACACAACGGGACATGACATTCGCACTGGCGCTTTCGTCATCTTTGGCATTGCAATTTTGTTCGCTGCGTTCGTCAGCATCCCATCGATCACTGGGCCAAAGATGAGTTCGAGTGCTGTCCAGTTTCCCTTCGACGGCGGGGTCAATGGGATCAAGCGCGGAACACCAATTCTCTTGGGTGGATTGAATGTTGGCACAGTTCAATCTGTCACTTTCAAGCCAGGAGTTGATGGACGTCCTCCTTATTTTCGTGCGGAGTGCTTGACGCTCGCCGATATGTACATACCTCGAACCGCCACGATTTCAGTGCTGGAATCTCCCATTGGCGCAGGTGTGAATTTGATTATCCAACTGCCATCAAGTTCTGCATCTTTTTCTTTGAACACTGAGCCGGAGGATGACATGCTGCGTGTCACTCCAAGCCAATCCTCTCTTGCGCTTTTGTTTGGACCTCAGCGGGCTCAAGAGATCATCGATTCCTATACGACGATCACGGAATTCAGTCTCGGTTCTCCAACCACGGAGCTGAAGGAACGACTGCAGACTGGCGCAAATGATTTGGAAGCAGTCAAGTCAATGTTCAGCGCAGACTGGGACATCTGGCGGGCGCAAGGAAATTCGATCAAGGATGGATATGACACCGCATCAGCCAAATCTGAGGAAATCTTTGCGCTCTTTGAATCAGGGAAAGTTCTCGATAAAGAAAAACTCCAACCAGCACTCGATCGAATCAAGTCCAACCTCTCTACAAGTGGTGAATTGATCGCGACGCTCAAAACGCGATGGAACGATGAAATCCTGCCGCCACTCGCTGATCTCATTGACCGATTCAAGAAGGACTGTGCGATCATCGAACAAAATTATGACTCGACGATGGGCATGTTGCAAGATGCCAGAGATACGCTTGGAGGCGCGAAGGCTGACATGCAAATCGCCGGCGTGCAACTCAATCGCACTGTTCGTGAAATTACATTGATGCCATGGACACTCTTGGGAGGCACATTTGAAGACAAGGGTGAACAAGCTCAATTCAAAAAGATTGCGCTTGAACTTGTCCGCAGTACCACCGAATTGAATCTTGCGATTGGCTTCACTCGCGAACTTCTCGAACAAGATCCAAAGCTTGCAGTTCGATATCCAGAACTGATCGAACTGCTGAATCAGTGGATCACACGAGCTGGCGCGAATCAAAATATAGCCTCTCAAGAACTCCTGAATCGCTTGCTTGGGCCTGCGAAACCCTGATCATGCGCACCGACGCGATCTGTATCGCGGACGAGATGGATCCGCGCATCATTTCTTTTCGTGGCGTTCGTGACGCGGACCTACGCGGTCGCGACGAACTGTTTTGCGTTGAAAGCCCTCGTGTTGTGCGGCGTTTTTTGTATGCGCTGCTTGCGCACAAACGCGCCGCACCCACTGCGCCAAGAGTCGCGCTGCACTCGCTGTTGCTCACCCCCGCCGCAGCAGAATCTTTGGACGATGTCTTGCGCGAACTTCTCGGTGAAGACTCAAAGATTGCCCAACCGAAAATCCCGCTCTATCTCGCAGACGAAACATGCATGACAAGACTCGCTGGATACAAAATGCACAAGGGCGCGTTGGCGCTGGGATTTCGGCCGCAAGAGACCACGACAGAATCAATGCTTACTGTTCTTGCGAAGTCGGACAATCTACTGATCACTTCTGGCGTTGTTCTGACAGACAACATCGGCGCAATTTTTCGGGCTGCAGGATCGTTCGGGCGCGTTGGAGTTCTGCTTGCGGGCGGATCATCGGACCCTTTGCATCGCAAAGTGATTCGAGTTTCTTCTGGTCGAGTGTTTACAGTTCCGTGGGCAGAATCGAATGACATCCTCGGCGATCTCGCTCGACTGCGAAGTGATCACGGCTTTGCATTGATCGCTGCGGAGGACACGACTGACGCTGTGCCAATCGACGAGGTTTTTCAATTGCCCGTGATCAAAAATGCGCAAAGAATTGCTGTGATTCTGGGTTCTGAAGGAGCTGGAGTTTCTGCGGAGATTCGCGCAATGTGCGATACAACCGCGGTCATTCCAATGGCAAATCCAAACGCATTGATGGAATCAAGCGACCGACCAAGCCTGAACGTCTCGGTTGCGTCAGCCCTCTTCTTGCATCGATTGAGCAGCGCCCGAAGCCATGCCAGCTCCACGCACAGCTGATGCATCGGTGTTTGCAGGTTTGTCGCTGACGCGTTCGATTTTCGCTCCAAGACTTCGCAGCGTTTCTTCCATGCGCTGATATCCGCGGTCAAGGTGATAGACACGGTTGACAGTGGTTTCGCCTTCTGCTGCAAGACCAGCCAACACAAGACTGGCCGATGCGCGCAGATCGCTCGCCATGACTTCTGCACCAACAAGACGAGGAACCCCAGTCACGACAACAGTTGGACCATGTCGAAGGAGTTGCGCTCCCATACGAAGCAATTCCGCGACGTGCATGAATCGCTCGGGATAGATTTTTTCAGTGATCACGGAATTGCCAGTCGCATTGCAGAGCAGCGCCATAAATTGCGCCTGAAGATCCGTTGGAAATCCTGGATGCGGCTGCGTGGTGATGACCGTGGGATTGAGATGTCTTTGACTGGTCACTCGAACTGTGCAACAACGCTCGTCTGCATCGGGAGTGATTTTCTGAATGTCGACGCCGATCAGACCCAGTCGATCGACCACAGCAAGCAGGGAATCGTAGGGAAAATCATCAATAATGATCTCACCATTGGTGATCGCTGCTGCGATTGCGTATGTTCCCGCCACGATTCGATCGGGCATAACGCGGTGACTTGTTCCGCCGAGTTCGTCCACTCCATCGATGATGATGCGTGGACCACCTGCACCGCGAATTTTCGCACCCATCGAAATCAGCATGTCGGCGAGATCCACAACTTCTGGTTCGCACGCAGCGCTTTCAATGACTGTTCTTCCAAGCGCCAAAGTTGCGGCGCTCATCACATTGGCAGTTCCCAAGACTGTCGATCCGAATGGCCCGCCGAGGAAAACCGTTGCGCCACGAAGTCGATCGGCACTTGCATGAATATTTCCATTGCGTAGTTCAATCTTCGCACCAAGTTTTTCCAGACCGCGCAAATGAAGATCGACTGGTCGATCACCAAACGCACATCCTCCAGGCATCGAGATGATTGCTTTCTTGCGGCGAGCGAGCATTGGCCCAAGCACACAAATCGAAGCGCGCATCGTTCGGACTTGTTCGTATGGCGCCTCGATGGAATTCGGGTCTTTCGTTTCCATCGTCACACGATCATCGCCGAGATGAACATCGACCCCGAGCGTGTTGAGCAACCGCCGCATATTGGCGATGTCCGCCAGACTTGCGACATTGGTCAGTGTGACTGGTTCATTCGTCAGAAGGCAAGTTGCCATCAACGGCAATGCAGCATTCTTCGCACCTTCCACTCGGATCCGCCCAGAAAGTCGTTGACCACCTTGAATGACGAACTTGTCCATGGCGATCCTCCTTGATCGCGTCGTGCGTTTCATCGGATGCCCCCGTTGACGCACGGCGTGTCAGGGAGGCGTTCGTGGCGGCAACTCGCGCCACTTCATGCCATATATTTCGGCGGTTCGACCCCTGCGGGCTTACAATTTCTTTGCGAGATATTGTTTCCTTGAACTTGTTCTCTCCCAGATCTTTGGAACTTCCTACGATTGTGATTCGATGAAAGTCCACCTCAACGACCCACACCTTCCTGAAGCAAAAATGCACATCGTCCTGCCCGGCGCGCCAGTTGTTGCGCGCATTGCGTCGAGCGACTCTTGCATCCGCGGTAAATCCGCAAGTTTTGTTCGTCACATCGCTATCGATCTTGCAGGAACCCCGCTCGAAGGAACGTTCTTGGCAGGACAATCATTCGGCGTCGTCGTGCCAGGGGTTGATAGCAAAGGGCGACCCCATAAAGTGCGCCTCTACTCGATCGCAAGTCCTTCCTATGGTGAAGATGGATTCGGGCGGATCATTTCAACGACCTGCAAACGAACAATCGAAGAAATTCCCGACCAAGATGACCCAAGCCGATCTGACGGTCATCCGCTCATCTTGGGAGTTTGCAGCAATTGGCTCTGCGATCAATCCGTAGGCAGCGAAATTCTCGTTTCTGGCCCCAACGGAAAACGATTTGTTCTGCCTGTCAATCATTCAGATCATGATTATATTTTTATGGCAACCGGAACAGGCATCGCTCCATTCCGTGGAATGATTCACGAGTTGCTTGTTG
>CAJCCX010000267.1 GCA_903961015.1 uncultured bacterium | reverse complement strand
ATCAAGAGTGCGTTCAACGCTGACAGCAGTCGGGATCTTTGGCGTCCACCCGATGATCGTTTGCGCATTGCGAATGCTTGGACGACGATGTTGGACATCTTCATAACCCGCGCCGTAATAGGCAGAACTTTCGATCTGTTGGAAGCCGGCGAATGGTGGATAGCACGAACGAAGTGGATGGCGGTCAAACGATTCCACAAGCGACTCTGCAAGTTCTTTGATGCTTGCTTCGTTGTCGGGATTTCCAATATTAAAGATGCGACCGTCGCAGACTGCATTCTTGTTTTCTATGATTCGGAAAAGACCTTCGATTCCTTCGTCGACATCTGTGAAGCAACGACGCTGCGTCCCGCCATCGACCAGAAGAATCGGCGTGCCTTCAACCAAATTCAAGATCAGTTGCGTGATCGCACGCGAACTTCCGATGCGCGCAGAATCCAGCGAGTCCAAACGCGGACCGATCCAATTGAATGGTCGGAAGAGGCTGAAGCGAAGACCGCGCTGCATGCCATACGCCCAAATGACTCGGTCGAGCAACTGCTTACTTGCGGAATAAATCCAGCGTTGTCGGTGAATCGGGCCAGTCACCAGCGGGCTTGTCTCTTCATCGAAGAGTTCATCAGTGCACATTCCATAGACCTCGGAAGTGCTTGGGAAAACAAGACGCTTTCCATATCGAACGCAATCACGAATGACGCGGAGATTTTCTTCGAAGTCTAATTCAAAGACGCGCAGGGGATTGCGCACATATTCAATCGGAGTGGCGATAGCAACAAGTGGCAGAATCACATCGCACTTGCGAACGTGATATTCGACCCAGTCGCGATTGATAGAAATATCACCTTCAACGAAATGAAATCGTGGATGCTGCATCAGCTCGCCAAGATTTTCGGAATTGAGATCCATTCCATACACCTCGAATCCTTCGTCATTCAAAATTCGTTCAGAAAGTTGACTGCCGATGAATCCATTGACACCAAGGATGAGAACTGAAGTTCGCTTGCGCTTGCTTGCAGTTGCGCGAGCGCCTAATCGCATGCGCGGCAGCAGATTCATGTCCTGCGCCAATTGCACGCCGGAACTCCAAACGCCGTCGGGTCCCTGCCCTTCCTGAATTTCGAGTGCGCCTTGACTACATGCGATGACCAGCGGCGAAGATGAAAGAACTTCACCTGGCTGTCCAGTTCCTTCAACAACGCGCGATCGCCACACCATGATCTTGCGTGTTCCTGCGAAAGTGAATGCGCCAGGCCACGGATGCGTGACGGCCCGCACGAGATTGCGCAGTTCTTTGGCAGTCTTTTTCCAATCCATTTGACCATCAGCGGCGGTGCGCTTGCCCATCACGGTTGCATTCGTTTCATCTTGCGGCGTTCGCTGTGCTTTTCCTGACTTGATCAGCGGAATCACCTCTGCCAAGATCGCAGCGGATTCCTTTGCCATTCGAGCGGTCAACGAACGCGCGTCATCATCTGCGCCAATTGCAACCTTGCGCTGTGCGATAATGTCTCCAGCGTCAGATTTGTCGACCATGTGATGAATCGTGACACCCGTTTCAGTTTCGCCATTAACCAAGACCCAGTTGATCGGAGCGCGGCCGCGATACTTGGGCAGCAATGCTGAATGCAAATTGATACATCCTGCGGGAAAGAGCGCACGGATCTTTGCGCCGACCATATTTCGATAGTGAAATGACATCAACAATTCAGGCTTCATCGCACGAATGCGTTCAAGCCAAATCGGATGATCAATTTTTTCTGGAGCATGCACCGGAATTCCATGTTCCGCAGCGATGCGTGCAACATTTGCGTACCAACCACCTTCGGCTGGATCATCACGATGCGTGAAGACGGCGACAACATTCAAACCGCTGCGGATTGCCTCTTGCAAAGATGCAGCGCCAATTTCGTGATAAGCAAGAACAACCGTTCGCATTGAAAACTCCTTTATTTCAACTCTCGCGCGCAACGTGCGCCATTGCAACTTTGGCCGATTGACATTCGCCAAGCGTTTCGCCAACAACCCGATCAACGATATATCTCGGACGCTCGCGCACATCGGCATGAATTCGCCCGATGTATTCGCCCATCAGGCCCAGCGCAATAAATTGCGCGCCGATAAAGAAGAAGACGACTGCGAAAAGCGTGAAGACCCCATTTTCTGCCCATTCGGTTCCATAAACCAATCTCAAGATCAAAAGCAGCGCGCCAAATCCGATGGAAAGCGCTGAGATTCCTGCGCCAATCCACGAGAGAATTCGAAGCGGAGCAGTTGTCATGCAGGTCAATAAATCAAACTGCAAATTGATGAGATTCAAGACCGAATATTTGCTTGTGCCACGCGCACGCTCTGCGTGACCGACTGGAATTTCAGTCACGCGTTTTGCAAAGAGATTCGCAAGAACTGGAATGAATGTGTGCCGTTCGCGGCAACTCAACATTGCATCAACCACGCGCCGACGATACGCACGAAGCATGCATCCATAGTCACGCAATTTTACGCCGGTCGATTTTCGCACCATCATATTGATGATGCCACTGAATACTTTTCGAAAGAGCGCGTCTTGGCGATCTTGTCGAATCGAACCAACCACATCGAAGCCTTCATCAATCTTCGCAACAAGATTTCCGATTTCTTCTGGAGGATTCTGCAAGTCTGCATCGAGCGTGATCAAGATGTCGCCCTGTGCTGCGCCGAACCCGCAGAGGATCGCATTGTGCTGACCATAATTCCGATTCAGCAAGAGCGCTTTGATTTCACCGGGATTATTGCGCGCAGCTTCCGCAAGTATTTCGGATGATCCGTCGCGGCTTCCATCATCGACCAGAATCAGTTCCCACGAACGGCCTGCACGACCAAGCGCACGACAGGCTTTCAATGTTCGCTCGAGCAATTCTGAAATATTGTCCTTCTCGTTATAAACCGGAATCACAACTGTGACTGATGTTTTCTCTGCACTCATCGGATGCCTCCGCTGACGGTCGCGCGTGCGCCTGCGAGCGTCTCTTTGATTGCATCAATCACATCGTTGGCATCTGCATCGGTCATATCTGGGAAACATGGAATGGTGCAAATTCGCGCAGAATTCCACTCGGTATTTGGAAGTTTTCCCATCCACTCCGGCCGATTCTCTCGATACCACTTCTGCCCGTGTGATGCCAAGAAATGAATTCCAGTGCCGATATTGCGCGCCTTCAATCCATCCATAAAAGTATTGCGATCCATGCCACAAATTTTTTCATCGACGCGCACAACGAACAGATGACGCGCATGACGATGCGACCATGTTGGATCGGTCATCGGCAAGATGCCGTCGACTTCAGCGAGGCGACTTCGATAGAACTGAGTGATT
>CAJCCX010000266.1 GCA_903961015.1 uncultured bacterium | reverse complement strand
ATTGAAATGTGCATCGCAGAAGGATTGACGCCACTGAAGTTGAATGCAGTGCTTGTGCGCGGCGTCAACGATGATGAAGCCGTCGAACTTGCTCAACTTGCGCGCCGTTTCGGCGTTGAGATGCGATTTATCGAATATATGCCGCTTGATTCCGCTCATGCGTGGGACGCTACGCGAGTCGTTTCGGCACGAGAAACTCGCGAAGCAATTGAAGCGGTCTTTGCGCTCACTCCGACCAACGCTGATGATCCACACAGCACTGCGCGAACCTATCACTTCGCCGATGGAGTCGCTGGCCAGATTGGTTTCATTGCACCCGTCAGCGAACCATTCTGTGGCGCTTGCAGCAGATTGCGTTTGACCGCGGATGGAAATGTGCGCCCATGCCTATTCAGCACGAAAGAATGGAGTGTGATGCCACTGTTGCGCGGCGGCGCGAGCGACACGGAGATTGCGGATTTTCTAATCGACGTGACTTGGACGAAACTCGCTGGGCACACAATTTCCGCGCCCACATTTGTGCAGCCACAAAGACCGATGTCCGCTGTTGGAGGATGAAAGAAGGCAGTTGTTGGCGCAAACGCCATTGCCCTTTCACTTCACGTTTCGGTTGGTCAAGATCTCGTTCTTACGTGGCACAATCATTTTCAGCTTGCATGCACGCAGAATTCGGCGTGGGCTGTCATTGCCTTTCGAGAACGCTTCAAGAAAATTCCGTTGCGCTTGAAGTTCCCAGAGTGCAATCATGGGTTCTATTTCGTGCTCTTGTTCGTTGAAGTATGCAATTGCTTCGGTACCGGCTTCGCGTGCGGCAATCAATGATTGGATATCTACTGATTGGAGATGTGGATAATCACAACCAACCACCAGCCATGCGGATTGATCTGACGAAGTGAACGCTGCGTGCAATCCACTTGCAGGTCCGTGCCCAGGGATGAGATCGACCAACCCAAACTCACCGAGTTGCCAGTGCGTTTTCTGTTCAAAAGTGCACGACCAAAAGACTTTGTTGCAGAACGGGCGCAGAAGATCTGCGACTTCTTGCCACTGAGGGCGATTCGAATAAGTCATTTGCGCTTTGTCAGAGCCCATGCGCGAACTTTTTCCGCCAGTCAGAATCAACCCGCAAATTTCAGCGATCACTCGGGACTTTCTCCAGAGAAACAATGATCGATTTCGAAGTTGGAGTGTGACTTGTCTTGGCAACACTGTCGATCGGCACAAGAACATTTGCCTCTGGGAAATACGTAGCGAGACATCCGCGTGGAATTTCGTACGCAACGATTCGAAAGTTTTTCGCGCGACGCTGTTTTCCCAGATGGTGGCTGACAATATCCACTGCATCCCCTTCAGATAATTTTTGCTCAGCCATATCGTCCGCATTCATCAGAACCACGCGTCGACCATTATGAATGCCGCGATACCGATCCTCCAAACCATAGATGGTGGTGTTGTATTGATCATGCGAGCGAATAGTGGTCAGAATGAATTGGCCGGCCTCAACATTCAAATGAGGAATTTGATGCGCGGTGAAGATCGCCTTCTTGCTCGCAGTGCGAAATTCTCGAAGGTCCCGCACAGCGTTGGGCAATATAAAACCACCTGGCTGTCGAATGCGTGAATTGAGATTTTCAAATCCAGGAATGACTGCGGCGATTCGCTCACGGATCGAGTCATAGTTGCGAACGAAT
>CAJCCX010000265.1 GCA_903961015.1 uncultured bacterium | reverse complement strand
TGGACGATCGTTGTGGCACCCTCACGAACGATTGCTGCTGCGCTTGCGACATGGGGACTGATGTTTCTGGTGACATATGATCCGATCGAAATAGACCGTAAACCAGCCAAAATTGCTTCGAATCACCTGCTCGTGCTGCTTGATGTTTCCCCCAGTATGCAATTGAAGGATTCCGGTGCGGAGGCGCAAGGAATAAGTCGTGCAAAGCGAGCAGGCGAAGTTGTGCAAGCCGTTCTTGATCGCCTAGATATGGAGAACACGCGTATCTCGATCGTTGCGTTTTATACGGATGCTCTTGCAATTGTGCAGGACACTTTCGACAAGGAAGTTATTCGAAACGCTCTTGACGGTCTGCCGATGTACACAGCTTTTGAACCTGGTCCGACTGATTTGAAGAAGGGACTTGTAAAGGCTTTTGAAATTGCTCGACTTTGGCCTGCTGATTCTGCGACGCTCTTGATTGTGACAGATGGCGATGTTGCAACTGGTATTCCGTCAGTCATTCCAAGTTCGATCGCCGACACGATCGTCGTTGGACTGGGCGATCCCGTTAAGAGCAGTGACGTGAACGGCCATGCGAGTCGACAAGACACTATGGGACTGCGCCAATTGGCAACGCGCCTCGGTGGTTTCTATCACGATGGCAATCGCAAGCATCTTCCAAGCGATGTTGTCAACAGCCTGACGATGATTGCGCCTCGTGTCGGCGGAAATTGGAGTGTTCGAGATTTGGCTTTGCTTGCTGTTGGCATTGGTTGCTCGACGCTCGCATTCATTGGACCACTTCTGACATTCTTTGGACGGCCTCGATCCTTCGCACGCGAAATCAATGCTGTAAAACCTCTTCAGAAAGGAGCAATAGCATGATTTTTTCACGTATTTCATGGGGAATTTGGGCTCTCGTGCCAGTTGCAGCTGTGACATATCACTTTGGTCCTGGGCAGACTGCGTATGTACTGGATCGCGCCGCTCGATTGCAGAATCAAGCATCAGATGCGCAGAGTGAAGCGCAACTTGCCCAGGATGCTGCATATTCAAAGCACCTCGAAGCAATCGTTTCGAGACGAAAAGCATTTCTCGAACCATCCGCCGACAATCAGCGAGATGCGCTCGATGCCTCGGCCGTAGAGGAGCGCGCATATGCGCAAGCCGCGGCCACATGGAAGACCACCTCTGATCGCTTTCAAGAGGTGCTGACCACGCTTGGAGATTCATCGCCAAAGGAAGCTCGTGACATTCGATGGGCGAAGGCGCGTGCAGATGTTCGCGCAGGAGAAATCTGGACCGGCATCGATGAGTTGGAATCACTGGTGACTGAGTTGGACGGTTCTCCAAAGTTGGATGATGCTCTTGCGCGTGCGGCTCGAGAGGAACTTGCGACTGCGTATTACTACGGCGCACGGCTGCTTCGTCTTTCTGGAATGCCAGTGCAAGAGTGGCGCATCGAATCTGGAAAAGCTCGACAGCATTTTCGATATCTTGCTGAACGCGAACTGGCAAAGTCCACAGGCATTGATGACGCAACCGCCGCGGCAAAGAACTATCAACGAAACCTCGAACTCGTTCTTAATTTGGAACAGTCCAGCCTTGCAGATTTACAGGGAAAGCCCCTGCCGAAAGATTCGCCGCGTGCCGGCAAATCTGGGAAAAGGCCTGGGAAAAGGCCTGGGAAGGGCAAAGGGCCTCCTGCTCAGGATGGT
>CAJCCX010000264.1 GCA_903961015.1 uncultured bacterium | reverse complement strand
AATGGTGCAATCGACGCTTGTGCGTTTGCGCTGTTCGTCATGCCGACCGTGAGGACGGTCGCTGCGATCAGAGAAAGGATGGACGCTTTGAGATTCACTTCTTGTCTGTACCTGTGGAGATTGGCGCTGGAACGGGCGTAGCAACAACAATCTTCGGTGGGTTCTTTGCATCCGCAATCACAAATTCCATCGCCTTAGTGATGGGGATTCGAATGCGCGGTTCTGCACTGCCGTCAGGGGCGGTCACTGAATACTTTTGATAAACATCAAGTTGAGCAAGCTGCTCATTCTTCAACTGTGTCATCCAAATATTGGGGGGAGCAATAACCTTCACGTCAATTTCTTTGTCTTCAAACTTGAAATAGAAGACACACGTGGCGATCACCAACGCAGAGAGAATGATGATTGCAGAAAATGTAACCACCCATGTCGATCCTGATTCGGGATCATCTGTTGGGACCGCAGAAATTGTTTGAGAATCTTGAGACATAGACAGAGTTCCTCGAATGTTCAGATGTTTTCGAATTGCAGACTTTCATTCAAACGCGGGTCGCGGCGGCACAACACTGAACCGCGTGAGAGGCGACCAGTTGCCGATCCAACGCTGAGTCCAATGAATCCAACCAACATCAGATAGTTCAGTGGATTGCCCAAACCAGTTGAGGTTGTTGCGTATGCAGAGGCAAGCGCGTCATACGTTGTAAATGTCGCAACATCGTGCGGCACAACTGGCATCACGAGCCAATAAATGTCGATCCATGAGAAGGCCAGCAGCCAGAGGGCGCCGAATGCAAGAGTTCCACGCCATCGTTTCATCCAGCGTGAGATGAAGAAAAGAAATGGAATAAAGAAGTGACCCACGATCAGCGCAACGCTGACCCATGCCCAATCACCAACTTGGCGAGCAAGGAACCACACTGTTTCTTCTGGAAGATTTCCATACCAGATCAACATGTATTGACTGAAGGCGATGTATGCCCAGAAAACAATTCCAAATGCCCAAATCATCTTGCCGATATCTTGGTAATGCTCTGCGGTGATCACGCCGCGCAAATATCCCATCGCTTGCAATCGCAGGCAGCCAAGTGCGATGATTGAAAATCCTCCCGCGCATGTACCGGCGAAGAAATAGATTCCAAACATCGTGCTGAACCACGCAGGCGACAGCGACATGATCCAATCCACCGCTGCGAATGTCGAAGTGAGCGCGAAAAGAATGAGACAAGGTGCTGCGGCATATCGCATCTTGGTCGAGAGCGTTGCATCTCCGGTTTGATCCTGTCTGCGCGAAGTGCTGAGGAACCATCGCGTGGCAAGAGCCCAAAACGCGAAGTAGATACAAGCGCGAATCATGAAGAAAGTTGGATTGAGAAATGACGTCTTCTGCGCAACGATCGCACCCTCTGCAGGCGAGTGTTCGGTCAGATGCGCCATATCTGCCCAAGGCCAAATGATTGCCAATCCATGACCAAATCCATTCCACTCGCGATTGGTGATAAGCAACCAGAACATAGGCACAAGGAAAAGCACCCAAAGCCAAGTGAGATTTGCGGCTTGCGCTTCTGCGATTCGTCGAATTGCGACAGCCCATCCTGCATTTGTGATGTGCTGAACCATGACGAAGAAAAATGCTCCGAGCGAAAGCGTTAGCACGAAGATGCCATTCTGCAACCAGATCATGGCGAGACCGTGGGGATCGTTCTGCTTCCATGCGACGAAGGCGGCAGCGATCAGTGAGATGACTGCGACGACATATGCAACACGAGAAGTTCGTACGAGACGATCGTCTCCCATGATGCTGCGATCCGAGAGATCTGCGACAGCTGTGATTGAAGCACTCATGATTTCAGAGCCCCCCCCGTTTGTCGGCTGGAACTTCTTCCAGAGTTGCATTCTGACTTCGTTGCAGTGCGCGCACATAGGCGACAATCGCCCATCGATCCGCTGGCGGAACTTGCGAGCCATAACCCGCCATGTTTCGCACACCATGCGTAACCGAGTTGTAAATTTGTCCAATTGGTTGAATCGTCACGGTTGCATCGTGCAAACTTTTCGCAGCGACCCAAACAGTTCCATTCACTGGACCTTCTGCATTGGCGACAAGCTCCATCGCACGCTGATTGATCGTGCCATTACCGCCACCTGAATATCCATGGCATGGAGTGCAATAAATATTGAAGCGGTCTTGGCCACGTAGAAGCAATTCCATGTTCATCGGCAATTGCTTTGGAGTGGTGGTTGCCCATTGACCATCAACAACACCATCGACAAAATGCGTATCCAGATAATTCTCGCCACGCGCAACCGTTCCCACAATCTGAGGTCGTTGCGATCGCTTGTCTGCAAACAAATCATTCTCTGATTGAGGAAGGAACTTCGCCTGAAGATCCATATCTTGAATGATATTGATTGGGCGATTTGGATTTGGCTTCGATCGGGCATTGGCAGCGATGACCGGCGGAAGAATCGCCAACAGCGTCAGAATCAAAAGAGCATAAATAATGATGCGTGGCATCAGCGATCCTCCACCACTTCGATGTGCTTGGCGCCGAGCGTCTTCATGAACGCCTCTGTTTTGGAGCGCAGGAATTTTGGGTCGCGCGATTCGATGACGATGAAGAATCGATCATCAGTCGCGCGGCGGAAACGATTGTTGCTTAACAGCGGATGTGAAAGCCAAGGCAACCCATTCATCAAGAACATCAAACCAACTGCCGAAAGCGCAGACAAGAGAATGGTGAGTTCGAAGATGATCGGAATCCACGCAGGCACCGACATGAGTGGCTTGCCGGAAATCAGGAATGGATATCCAGTGACCCATACCAATGCCCAGACGGAAAAACTTGATGCATTGGCGAAAGCTTGCAAACAGAAACCAATAATCGTCCCTGTCATTCCCGCGCCAAAGACAAGCAGAGGAAGAATTGTCCGCTTGATTCCCATCGCCTTATCGAGACCATGCACTGGGAATGGCACATGACAATCCCAGAAACGATAGCCAGCAGCGTTGACTTTCTTTGCAGCTTCCATAATTTGTGCGGGCGTTTCGAATTCCGCCATCATTCCATATAAAGGAAGCAATGAGCTTTTGGGCGATGGTGATGACGCCTGCGTTTGTGGCGAGAAAGTTGTCATAACGAATCCTCCGATGATCGAGGCTCTCGCAAAGCAGGAACTGCTCCAGATGGAATGCCATGATCATCACCAGCATGACCAGCATGCGGATTGGCTTCAGGCATAACGGCCTTCACTTCGGCGATGGCGATCATCGGCAGATATCTGCAGAAGAGAAGGAAAAGAGTTCCAAAGAGACCGAATGCTCCGACCATCGTTCCGATATCAACCCATGTCGGCACGAACTGATCCCATGAAGATGGAAGGAAGTCATTTGCAAGACTGGTCACGATGATGACGAAACGTTCGAACCACATTCCGACATTCACGAAGATGCTCAGGATGAACATCAATGGAATGCTGGTGCGTACAGCTTTGAACCAGAAAAGTTGTGGCGTGATCACATTGCAACTCACCATGATCCAATATGCCCACCAATATTGACCGAATGCGCGATTGACGAATGCGAACTTTTCATACATCGCACCCGAGTACCACGCAATGAAGAATTCCATCGAGTACGCGTATCCAACCATGCAACCTGTCAACAAGATGATCTTGTTCATGTTGTCGAGATGGCGCATCGTGATCAGATCTTTGAGCCCAAAGAGTTGTCGCGCAGGAACTGCAAGCGAAACAACCATTGCGAATCCAGAGAAAATTGCACCCGCGACGAAGTACGGTGGGAAGATCGTGGTATGCCAACCAGGAACTTGGCTGACTGCGAAGTCGAACGAAACCACACTATGCACTGAAAGCACAAGTGGAGTTGCAAGCGCAGCAAGCAAGAGATATGCAACTTCGTATCGATGCCAGTGACGCATCGAGCCGCGCCATCCAATCGATGCGAGTCCATATGCAAATTGTTGGAATCGACCCTTCGCTCGATCACGAAGCGTTGCGAGATCTGGAATCATTCCCACGTACCAGAAAACCAACGACACAGTGAAATAGGTGCTGACTGCGAAGACGTCCCAAAGAAGTGGACTGCGGAATTGAGGCCACATCTCCATTGAGTTTGGAATTGGAAAGAGCCAATATGCAAGCCAGACGCGACCCACGTGAATTCCTGGAAAGAGTCCAGCGCAAACAACTGCGAAGATGGTCATCGCTTCTGCAAATCGATTGATTCCCGTGCGCCACTTCTGACGGAAGAGAAAGAGGATTGCAGAGATAAGCGTTCCGGCGTGACCGATACCGACCCAGAAAACGAAGTTGGTGATGTCGTACGCCCACATGACTGGGTTATTCAATCCCCACACGCCAACGCCAGTGAAGATGAGATATGTCACGCAGAAGCCCAAGAATCCCATCATTCCCAGACAAATAACAAACGCGATATACCACGCCATCGGCGGACGATTTTCTGCAATGCGACAAACTTGGTGAGTGACCTCTCCAAACTTGTGCATGTTCAACACAAGCGGTGCCCGAGAACCTGTTGGCTGCTGCGTGTTATCCGTTTCGATGAAGCCTTTCGAAGAATTCGACATGATTAACTCTCCGCCTTTGAATGAGAATCAGAGTTCGCCGGGGCATGATCATCGGAGTCGCCACTCTCGCGTTCGATTGCAGGGTTCGTGACTCGCGCCAGATATTGCAAACGCGTCTTCGTATTCAATTCTTCCAGCAACTGATATGAACGACCACTGCGATGCAGCTTCGCAACTTTGCTATCTGAAACATTCAGATCTCCAAAGATAATTGCATTCGTTGGGCACGCTTGTTGGCACGCAGTTTCGACCGCGCCATCTGGCATTGGGAAGTTGTCGACGCCACTTGCAGTGCCGCCAGACTTTGCCCATGCATTCTTATATTTGATCTTCGCCGCCTGAATGCGCTGAGTACAGAAGGTGCACTTTTCCATCACGCCTCGCATGCGGACTGTGACTTCGGGATTGAACTGCATTCGCAACCAAACGTCTGGACCGTCCTCGACGTAATACTCGGGCTTGACTTTTAACAACCCTTCTTCGCGTTGCGGTTCGCGCCTCTGATAATCGAAGAAATTGAATCGTCGAACTTTGTATGGACAATTGTTGCTGCAATATCGCGTTCCAATGCAGCGGTTGTAAACCATCGAATTGATTCCATCTTTGTCGTGCACAGTTGCTGCGACTGGACAGACCTGTTCGCATGGTGCGTTTTCGCAGTGCATGCAGGTGACGGGTTGAATCGCGAAACCTTCTGGCTTCGCTGGATTCGATCCGCGGAAATATCGATCGATGCGAATCCAGAACATTTCACGACCGCGCAAGACTTGATCCTTGCCGACCACTGGAATGTTGTTCTCTGCCTGACACGCAGTAACGCATGCGCTGCATCCTGTGCATTTCCCCAAGTCCACAGACATAGCCCAGCGGAAACGTGCGCCTTCGAGATTTGTTTCAGCCCAAAGTGAGAGACGACTTGCAACATGCGTAAGGTGACGGGCAAAGTCTGGATGATTTCGATATTCGCCGACGCTTGCTTCTCGAATCAAAGTTGGAAGGCGTTCTTGAATGCCTTCTTCTGGAACCTTCGAATCAAGCGCATCCGCTGCACCATGATCTTGCGTGTGAGCGATTTCATATTTCGCACCTGTCGAGACAACGCTGCTTGCCATCGCCCAATCTGGATTGGCCGTAGTACGAATCTTGTATGCGTTGAATCCAGCGTCAAGCGCAGTCGATCCAACTCCAGGACCAGTGCGGCCATATCCAACACTGAGTCCGACTGATGCATCGGAATATCCTGGCATCGGCCATGCAGCGGCTTCGACTGCACGACCATCAACCGAAATTTTTACCATGTCTCCGCGGCGCACGCCGATGGTCTGGGCGAATTGGCTGCTCATCAGCGCGACATTGTCCCACGTGATTTTCGTTACAGGGTCTGGAAGTTCTTGCATCCATGCGAAGTTGGAGAAGCGACCATCCCAGACTTTCATATCGCGCAAGAAGACAACTTCCATCACATCTGAAGCATTTACCTTTGTTGTCTCCGCACGAAGCGCTGTGGCAATCGCGGCACTCGCAAGTGGTGCATTGTTCTGCGCCTTTGCTGCTGTTCCTGCGACGAATCCTTGATCGAGCCATGTGCGCCACGCAGTGTCAAAGCCATCGCCAGAAAGTCCGCTTGCAGCAACATGTGTTCGCCGCACGATGGAATATGAATCGGTTGGATCGCTGCCAATCAATTCGGCAAGTAATTCGAGTTGATTTTTTCCACCTTGACCCACAGGGATCATCGGCAAGATCAATGGCTGTTGCACGGAGAGCGTTCCATCGAAACTTCTTGCGTCATCCCATGATTCCAAGAAATGAGCTTGCGGGATGTGCCAAGAACACGATGGACTCAACGCTGTTTCATCCGCATACATGCCGAGATGAATGACATTGGGAACTTTCGTCATCGCGTTTGCGAATTGGCAGTCAACTGGAGCGTCATAGACGGGATTTCCGCCCAAGATGAACAATGTGTCGACCGATCCAGCATTCATCGAGGTGCACAAAGCCGTAAAGCGATCCTTCGAGGCCTCCATGGACTCCGCGATGTAGTTGATCGTCTTGCCTTCATTGCCAAGCGTGCGATTGATTGCGGCAACCAATGCGTGTGTCAATACAGATGCCGTTGCGCCCGCAGTGATCAGCGATGTCCCACGATTTGATTTCAAATCTGCGATGAGCGCAGTGATGACTTCTTGACCACGACCAAGCAAGAGCGCTTGCGTCGCCTGGGACTTCGCCATTGCGTCGATTGCAGATTTCAATTCTGGCGATCCGTCGCCTGCGCCAATACCTTGAGCGATAAGTGCAGCAACAACTCCCATATCGCACAAACGAATTGCGAGTCGTTCATCTGCGTTCATCCCGGTTGTCGTCAAGCCATTTTCAACAACATAGAGTCGAGCAATTTGTTGTGTCTTTGGATCAACTGCATCGACTGCGCGACCTGCAGACCATTGACGAGCCCAGCGCGGAGAATCGGGAGAGCCATACAAGAAGTCATCGCCGAGTGAAACAATAATATTTGCCTTATCGAATGATGGCATTGGACGAAGTTGCGCAGAGAATGCCATTGCATTTCCCTGAATCACGTTGTCGCGCGAAAGAGGTTCCCATGAAACGATTTGCGCTTGCGGGAATGCGCTCTTCACACGGGCGATCATGTCAGCGTGACTTGGCCCGCTGTGCATGTCCATCAGAATTGCCAAGCCCTTGCCGCCACTTGCGCGCAAATCTCTGGACTTGTTCGCCAAGAAAACTGAAAATGGCTCATAAAAAGATTGCGTATTTTTTGAAAGAACTGTTCTGCTGCGATCTGGGTCATACAAGCCAAGAATTTGTGATTGAGCCGCTGATGAAATTCCAGCACCGCCCCATGGATGCATGGTGTTTGTATCAAGCTTGATCGGGCGACCGTCATAACTCTTCACAAGAACTGGCTGCGCAAAACCACTGAATTCCCAGACAGAACTGTAATAAACCGGATCCCCAGGAACGCGATTTGCAGCTTGACTTGCAGCAGGAACGATTTTCATTTCCGGCCATCGACGACATCCCGCAAGACCAAGGCCTGCGAGTGCAAATGATGCACCCATCACTTTGAGAAAGTTGCGACGTTCATTTTCTGTTGCGTGCTCTGATGCACCTTCAGGAAATTCACGGTGCATCCAATCTCGAAACTCGTTCGAGTTTGTGAGGTCTTCAACACTCCGCCAATAGGGCTTCTTTACCGATGACATGTCGAACAGTTCTCGCTTGGGTTGATGTGAAAGAGCTTTACAAGGGATTCGCGTTCTTCGCGCGTCAACTCAACGCGTTGGTCCCAGGCCATGTTGGTGATTTGTGACACAGGACGAAGACGATCTGTTGGCGCACGGTGGCAATCAAGGCACCATCCCATCGCCAGCGGCGAGTAGCGATAGACAACTTCCATTTGATCAATGCGTCCGTGACATTCAACGCAACCAACACCACGATTGACATGCGCGCTGTGATTGAAATAGGAGTAGTCAGGCAGTTTGTGAACTTTGACCCACTCCACCGGCATCCCCGATTCATATGAACTTCGAATCTTTTCCAACTTGGGACTTTCGCGTTGAATCTGGGTATGACAGTTCATGCAAGTTTGTGTCGCAGGCACAGCTGCAAATCCTGCGCGCTCAACGGTGTTGTGGCAATAGCGACAATCCATTCCAAGCTGCCCGACATGCAGCGCATGACTGTACGGAACTGGTTGCGTGGGCTGATAGCCGGCATCAATTGTTTTAGGACTGAATCCGTATGCGACAACGAATGCCGCATATAAAGGAAGGATCGCGCCAGTCACCAAGATGAATGGCAAGATTGCATTGGTCCAACGGGGGAAAAGGAATCGGCTCATGTGTGTTTGACTGGCTTCGTCGTGGTTGTTCTGGACTACTTCGTGCTTTTTTTCACAAACTATGTCGAACTCTCAATATTAGGAGCGATGCGGTCTCGGCGCAAGGATTCACGAAGATTGGAAATGCGATAAATTCCAAATTGGTGAACGCGTCGCAAAAAATAAAGATTGCTTCGGCATCTGCGAAAGCGGATTGCGTTGATATTCCCGCAGCTTTGGCTGAAATTGCCAAGAGAGCTCATCAAACCATCTTGCCGAATTTCTCTCACCATGCTTTAACGACAGCCTTGAACAAGCGCGAACTGATCAACTTCACTTCGACCCCTGAAGGTGTTGCATTGCCACACGCGATTTGCGATGAAATTGCACCGAGCGATTCGGGAGTTGTCATTCTCACCTTGTTGCGGCCAATTCTCTGGGGTTCGCACCAAGTACAGATCGTCGTTGGATTGCTCGGATCGACATCCGAACCTTGGAGGCAGGTCCGGAATCTTGCCAGAATCGCGCGTGTTTGTTCGCAAGACAATATGCGACAGCAACTTATCGCATGCGCCGACGATGCCGCGCTGTTGAACTTATTTGATAAGGAGTGTAATAACGATGCCTGAAGCAGACCAAGGCATGCGTTTAGTTATTTTGCTTGTGCAGCACGGCCAAGCATTCGAGGCTGTCATCAACGCCGTACTTGATGCGGGAATTGTTGATGCGTCGGTCGTCGAAAGTCAGAGTTTGTCGTCGATCATGAGCAAGGACATGCCGATCTTTGCTGGACTCGCCGCCCTGCTTCCACAGTCGATCGGCAGTCGTGCGATCTTCGCACTCTGCCCTGCGGTCAAGGCTTCGACCCTTATGGGATTTTTGCGAGAGATTCCCAAAGATGACCGCCCAGTCGCGGCTTCATTCCCAGTTGAGAATTTTCTCGGATTCGATTCGTGACCAGCTCCATCTTTTGGCTTGCGCTTGGAGTTGTGATTCTGGTTGCAGGGAGTCGATGGACAGAACAAATCCGAAGACGCTTTCCAATTTCCAATGTGCTTGGCGGAGGATGGGCATTGCTCACACTTGGCATCGCGGTCGGCCCGCGCGGCGCTGGAGTGCTCGATGGAGAACGACTTGCGCAAGTGCAACCCATCTTGCTCGTGCTGTTGACATGGAGCGGAGTTATTGTCGGACTTCAATGTCAAGCCGTACTTGTTCGTGCGATTCCACATGCGCTCTGGCGGTGGATCACTTTCGATTTGACCATCAGTCTTCTGCTGAGTGTTGCCGCTGCGGGGCTGCTTGCAAGAATCTGGCAGCCAGACTCCCCCGCCGCGGCACAAATTCTTTTGACTGGAATTATTGCTGCGATAGCCATCGGATGGAATCCAGAAACACGATCACTTGGGATTCGATCAGATGCACCCGCAATGAGAATGGCTGTGATGGTGCAAGGCGGTGCCGGTGCACTTGCGATTTGTTCGATTGCCATTGCAACCCTTGCTCTGCAATGTTCTCATCAAAATTTCACTGGCGCGGTCATCTTTGCTCCATACGGTGGCATGGTTGCGCTTGCGATGGAATGCTGCGCAGTGATCGTTGTGTCGCTTGGTGCGTATGGAATTTTGCGCGACTCGCGCGAAGACGATGCACGCACGACATTAATCATGATCGGCGCACTCTGTTTGCTCTCTGGAATCGCAGTGGCATTCGGCGGCTCTGGTCTGCTGACAGGTTTGCTCTTCGGCGCGATGATTGGACTTGGGCGAAGACGACTGCGCGGACTGGAGCATTTGATTTCATATTCGGAACCAATGGTCGCAAGTGGTTGTTTCTTCTTTGCTGGCATCACACTTGCATTTCCGGGCGGCACAACAAAAATCAGTAGCGTTGTGATTGTGTGCGCAATTGCGTTGTCACTTGCAATTGCACGGCGTGTGCTCAAGCCACTCATAATGAATATTGCACTCGCATCGGTGCGTGACAGCGTGGCACTTGATTCACCAGCAGCGCGCGGACCGATTCGACAAGCACCACTGACAATCATTGTTCTCCTTGCATTTGCGACGCAGGATTCTTCTGGACTTGCAGATCAATTACTTGGACTCGCCATTCTCATTTCTCTGCTGAGCACGCTCTCGACATTCTGGCCGCAACATATTCGGAGTGCGACCAAATGAAATTGCGCACAACAAACAATCAAAAACACAAGGAGCGACCACGATTTGGCGCGACTTTTCTCGCTGTTGCTTTGTTCTGTCTTGTGGGACTCATTCTTATCACGCGCGAATTGCGAAAGAGCATTATCGATCTCCCACAATCAAGCCTGCCTGCTGCGGGCGAAACAACTCTGTTGCTTGGAGTGATCATCTTGGGATCGTGGCTTTCTGGAAGGTTGATTCGCAGAATTGGGCTTCCTCCAATCACAGGGCAACTGCTCTTTGGAGTGCTTGTCGGACCAAGTTTTTGGACGTGGCTTCATCGACCCGAGATGTCATTGATCAATGCATCGCAACTTGTATCGCTGCAAGGACCAGAATCGCTTGCGGTCGTCATGATTGGACTTGTCGCAGGCGCTGAAATCGACTGGTTGTTTCTTCGGAGCAAATTGCGTGTCATCACGGCGCTTGCTGCGGGACAAATGATTCTCGTGTTTATTACTGTTGGATTTGTAGCGTTTGCATTTCTGAATTCCATATCGCAGTCAGTCATCGTGGCGACAATCGCTGCAACAAGCAGTTCCGCCGTTTCGGTCGCCCTCCTGCGAGAGATGCGACATCCAACCGAATTCGCACGGTTGCTTCTCGCAACAACAGTTGCGAAAGACCTCTTTCTTGTGGTGGCATTTTCAGTCACTCTGTTTGTGATTGCAGCAACGACAACAACGACGGCGCATCAAGCGTGGTACTGGATCGCTCTGCATCTTGCCGGCAGCATCGGTGTTGGAATTGCACTCGCGTTTCCGCTTCGATGGGCGCTCGCAAGAATCGAGCGACGCATGACTGCAGTGGTTCTCGTCACCGCAATCTTCCTTGCAATTCTCTGTTCAACGATTGGCGTTGCGCCGCTCATCACCGCACTGACGCTTGGGTATACAGCGCGCAACATTGCGCCTCTCGCCACCGCATCTTTCTTCGCGACAGCGCGCAGGCTTTTTCTTGCAGTCTGCTGCGTTTTCTTCGCAGCAGCGGGAACGCATCTGAATCTTGCCGCGCTTGCTGCGAATTGGACAGTCGTGCTAGCCATTTCTGCAGTTCGCTTCGCTGGAATTTGGACAGGCGTGACGATCGCCGCTCGCACAAATGGGTTTTCACAAGCCGCAACGCGGTGGGCATGGGGGGGATTTATTCCACAAGCGGGAATATCTCTGGCTCTTGCTGCACAAATTGCAATTGAATTTCCAAATCAAACATGGGCCAGCAGCCTTACGACAATCGTGATTGCATGCATCACACTGAACGAAATGATCGGGCCGATTCTGATGCGTATCGCACTGGGCAAAGTACCGTCCCACGAATGAGAGTTCTCGCATGATCGATACGCATTGCCATCTGACATTCCCAGAATTCGCCGGTCGAGTCTCGCAAGTTCTTGATGCAGCTTCATGCGTCGGAGTGCATAGTGCAATCACTATTGCCACAACCACTGCTGATGCGATTCGCACCACGGAATTGGCTGCGCTGCATCCGAGACTCTTTGCAAGTGCGGGAGTCCATCCTTTATATAGCGACAAGCCGTGCGATTGGGCGGAACTTCGCCGAGCGGGCGAACATCCCAAATGCGTTGCGTGGGGAGAACTCGGCCTGGACAATCATTATGAAAATCCACCTCCCGCACAACAGCGTGCGATATTGGAAGAACAACTTGCTCACATCATTCGTTGGAGCAGCGAGGGACTTGCAAAGCCGATCATTGTGCATTGCAGAAAAGCATTCGCAGATCTTGTTCCAATCTTGGCCGCGACAAATTTGCCAGGGAATCGTTTCGTCTTTCATTGTTTCACGGGTGATTCGAATGATGTTCGGATGGCGCTCGACATGGGCGCATACATTTCATTCACTGGCGTACTGACTTTCCCAGGTGCGCCAGATGTGCGCGCCGCTGCGAAAATCGTTCCAATCGATCGGCTGATGGTCGAAACAGATTCGCCATTTCTGGCGCCTCAACCAGTCAGAGGTGAGTGGCCCAACGAGCCAAGATTCGTAGTGCATGTTGCTGCGGCACTCGCGCAAGCACGAGGAGAAGACCCGATACAACTGAACGAGCAACTTGATGAAAACGCCGTGCGCTTTTTCGGAGAAATGCTCCGACAGCCTAGGATGCCTGCCCAATGACCGATCGCACCGAGAAAACAACTGCAAGGCCAAGTTCTTCGATGAGCTTTGGAGACCACCTCGACGAATTGCGTAGGCGTGTTTTTCTTGCGGTGGTCGTGCCCGTGCCATTGATGTTGGCTTTGTTTTTCTTTGGAAGTGATGTCCGCAACTTCTTGTGCGAGCCTCTTCTGCGTGCCATGCGCGCGAACAACATCGCTGCACAACTGACTGTTCTCAGTCCAACCGAGACGGTGATGATGGATATGAAGATTTCTTTCATCCTCGCATTGGTGATTGCTGCGCCGTGGGTGCTCTGGCAACTTTGGAAATTTGTTTCGCCTGGACTGCATGAACATGAACAACGATTCGTACGGCTTCTTCTGCCTGGAAGCGGAATATTGGCGCTTATTGGTTTGACCTTGTTGTATTACATCATGCTTCCATTGATGTTGACAGTACTCGTCAGTTTTAGTATTTCGCCTGAAACAAAGTTGGATGCAAACCAATCGCCAACGGCCATGACGACTCCAGCGATGCCGATTCTGGAAACCGATCCCGCATCACCGCAAGCAGGCCAATCGTGGATCAACACAACAACGCGCGAGCTTCGATTCGCTCTTCCAATTGCTGGAGACACAACACATGTCGAAATTGCAAGTATTGCGCTCGAACATCCTGGATCTCTTGTCGCTTCGTTTCGACTGAGCGAGTATCTGGATTTTATTCTGCTCTTTGCGATGGGCTTTGCTCTGGCTTTTCAATTGCCGATCGTAATGCTGCTCCTGAGTTGGGTTGGCATCGTCAATCCAAAGATGTTGCGAAAGAACCGAAAATATGCATTCTTCGGCGTGGTGGTGCTCGCTGCTGCGATCGCTCCTGGCGATATGTTGTCACTTGCAGTAGTTGCCGTGCCACTGGTTCTACTTTTCGAATTTTCAATTTTGCTGATCGTGTTTGCGCCAACATCACGTGTCGCATCAGGGAGCGTGCTCTCGAAATTCGGCGAGCGCTTTCGCACCACTGATACGCGAGAAGGCAATGTCGGAGACGAATGATATATGAAGCACTTTGATGGATTGAGAACTGCACGGTCGAGTGTTTCATGCACTCTTCCCGCATGGCGAAGTCGAGTCCGTCGGCGAATCTTGGTGATCCCTCGTGGCGCTTCTTTGGAAGATCAACGCATGATGAAACGGGCGATGCAACTGGCACGCACTGCTGGCGAGCGGGGAGAAGTTCCAGTTGGAGCTGTGATTTATCGCGCAGGTGTGATCCTGTCTGAAGCATCAAATGACCGAGAAGCAAGCGGCGATCCAACCGGTCATGCGGAAGTTGTTGCACTCCGACTTGCGGCGATCGCCAATGGTGGATGGAGATTGAACGACTGTTCGATGGCTGTGACATTGGAACCCTGTCCAATGTGCGCAGGCGCGCTTGTCAATGCGCGAGTCTCTCGATTGCTCTATGGGGCGCGCGATCCAAAGGCTGGTGCAGTCGACACGCTTTACGATCTTTGTCGTGATCCGAGATTGAATCACCGAATGGAAGTGATCGGTGGATTGATGGGCAGAGAATGTGGTTCTCTCTTGACAAATTTTTTCAGGGCTCGCAGGCTTGCCAAGCGCGCGAATCGACCGAGCAACGCATGACCGCAGTGCCTCCCAAAATTGTCTGCGTTGATCTTGGTGGAGTTGTCGTTCGAATCTGCAGATCGTGGACCGAAGGTTGCGCAGCGGCGAATGTTCCTTTGCGCGGATTTGTCGAAGGAAGCGAAGACGCGACACGCGCGCAGCGTCACGCAGCAGTGACTCGATACCAACGAGGCCTGACCGCGTATCCAGATTTCCTTTGTGAAATTTCTGCGATCTTCGGCGGCATCTATTCACCGCAGGAAATTGGCCGCATTCACCAAGGGTGGATCTTGGGCGACTATCCCGGCGTTGCAGAATTACTCGCTGGCATTCAACGTAGTGGAATTCGTGTTGCGTGTCTTTCGAATACGAACGATTCTCATTGGAAGCAGATGCAAGAAACATCGGCAGCATTTGGCGTGATCGAAACTCGTCACGCATCTCACCTGCTTGGACTCAACAAGCCAGACCCTGCGATTTATGCATCGTTTGAACAATCAACGGGCTGCACTCGAAGCGAAATCTTCTTCGCAGACGACTTACTCGAAAATATTCACGCCGCGCAAGCGCGTGGATGGGACACACTGCATGTCGACCACGAAGGAGATCCTGCGCGGCAAATTGCCGAGGCTCTTGCCAAGCGCGGCGTGATGACCATTGCACTCGCTTTCAAAGCGCACACTTCAGAAGCAATCCCATCTCCGCTGATGACTCGCACGATTTGTCGTGCCGAGCAACCCGGCGGCGTGATCAAAGTTCGATCGGCTGATTTTCTTGTCGACGAGTTGCCTTTGTATGAACCATCAGGCGAAGGTGAACATCTCTATCTTGGAATTCAAAAAGAAAATATGCCGCATGATGAAATGCTCCGCATCGTTGCAGATCACTTCAAAGTCGACCCCGATTCGATTGGAACTGCGGGCAGAAAAGATCGCCACGCAGTCACGCGCCAAGCGATCTCGGTCAACATTCCTGGAAAAGAACCACCGACAGAATTGACGCATGATCGGTTGCTCGTACTGTGGACTCTTCGGCACGGCAATAAATTGAGGACGGGCCATCTTGCAGGAAATCGATTCGCAATTCGAGTGCGGGAAGTCGATCCCCTGCAGATTCCTGTGGTGTATCGCCGACTCCAAGTTCTGACGAAGTCGGGCGTTCCAAACGGATTTGGCGAACAGCGTTTCGGACAGCGTTTGGATAATCAATTGCTTGGCCGAATGGTTCTGCAAGAAAACTGGAATGGGATCATCGAACATCTCACTGGAACTTCTCACCCACTGTTTCCAGAACATCAACGCGCTGCGCGGATGGCGTGCGATGCTGGCGAGTGGTCCGCAAGCGTCCCTCTTTGGGGCGCAGGCGATCACGCAGAACGAAGAATGGCGTTGGCCAAGTCGCGCGGTTGGACAGCTTCGCGCAGCGTGAAGTCCCTTGGTGGTGCAATGCTTCGCTTCTGGGTGAATGCGTTGCAATCTGCGATTTTCAATCGCGTGGTCGATGATCGCATCGCCGCAAATCAACTTGATCAGATTCTGGATGGTGACATCGCCTATCGCCATGAAGGTGGCGCATGCTTTCTGGTTGATGCGAACGAGACACTTGATTCTCTCAACGCACGCGCATTGCGTTTCGAGATTTCTCCCACAGGTCCAATGTTTGGCGAAAAAATGCTGGCTGCTGGCGAATCGGTTGCGAAAGCAGAAGCGAATGCTGCGCGAGCATTTGCGGTTACGCCAGAACTTTTTTCGGCTTCAAGTCATCCTCCATCTGGCGAGCGTCGTCCGCTTCGGATTTTCATCCAGAATGCGGCGCTTGATTCTGGGATCGATGAATTTGGCGGTTACATTCGTATTGCATTCGACTTGCCACCAGGTGCGTTCGCGACCACGGTGCTGAAAGAACTATTTGGTCCTATTCGAACGAATGTTGGCACACATGAGTGACAAGCCTGCCTCCACGCTTTGATCAAACTGCATCATCTGCGTCATCGGCGTCATCGGCATCGGCATCGAAGGCATCTTCCGCATCGAAAGCCTCTTCATCATCGTCGATGTCGTCAGCCGAAGGCGGCATCATTTTGCTCGGAGCAGCAGAGGCCGCTGCAACGACTTCCTCTGCAGCAAACATCGGCGCATTGCATGCAACAGCAATCGCAATTGCGTCGGAAGGCCGTGCGTCGATTTCTATTTCTTTCTGTCCTCGTCGAAGAATAATCTTTGCGAAGAATGTCTCCTCTTTCAAACTGACAATCTCGATTCGATCGACTGTGGCGCCCAGTTCGTCAATGATGGTTGTCAAGAGGTCATGAGTTTGCGGGCGTTCAACGCTGCATCCCTTGCGCCGACGTTCGATTGCGCAGGCTTCGGTCATGCCGATCACGATTGGAAATGATCTTGTTCCGCCGACTTCCGAAAGTTCGATGATCTGCATGTCGACCATTTCGCGGATGTAAATTCTGGATAGCTCGATTTGGACTGACATAGGGTTGGGCAACTTTGTTCTCCAGATTCTACTGCGTCGACCATGCGGACAAGAGATACGACATATCGACGGCGTCCACGACGCAATCATGGTTGAAATCAGCAGTACAATTGCATACTGAGCACACGCCCCATTGACTGAAGAATGTGGTGAGATCCACACCATCCACAACTCCATCGCCGTTCATGTCTGAAGGACCTGGATTCATACTTTGCGCCATCAGTACCGCAGCGCCCGCATTGATAACTCCCGCACCGGTGTAATTGTCATAGCCGGTTGGCGCAAGATCGCGCGAGGTCTGCATCAAGACTGTTCGAATAGCAGCGGCGCTCATCGTTGGATAGACAGCGCGCATAAGCGCGATCGTTCCCGTGACATGTGGTGCCGCCATGCTTGTTCCACTGCGCGTTGCATATGCGTTGTTGAGAGCGAGAGAATAAATCGCTTCTCCGCATGCAGCTACATCTACTTCAGGGCCAAAGTTTGACACGCTGTATCGAGCATCGAATCGATTCGATCCAGCAACTGCGATTGTCTCATCCCACTTCGCGGGCCATGACACTGCGCCATTGGAATTTCCAGTTGCAGCGATCATCGGCACGCCATGCGCGGCCGCATACTGCACGGCTGCATGCAAAAATTCAGAGCCCACGTTGTATTGCAAACTCATGTTGACAACATGTGCTCCCTGATCGATCGCCCAGACCAAGCCATCGGCGACATAAGACTCCAATCCAGAACATGGATTGACGATGACAACAGGAAGAATCTTTGCGTCCCAGCACATTCCAGCAATGCCCGATGCGTTCGCGCCTTTCGCAGTCATGATTCCAGAAACATGTGTCCCATGACCACCGCAGACATCACTCGTGTCCGTGGTACCAAGTGGAATGTTGCGACCTGGAAGAATCCGACCTTCGAGTTCTGTGTGAGGGAACACTCCGCTGTCGAGCAGCGCTATAACAATCGTCGGATTGCTTGTGGTCACCGACCAAGCTTGCACCGCGCGAATATCTGCACCGATCGTTCCACCATTCTGCCCTGTATTCTGAAGTGAATATTGTGTCGTGAAGCTCGAGTCATTTGGCACATCCGCCAGACCACCTACGCCATCGACTTCGCAGATTTCAAATCCAACCCATGATGCTTTGAGCGTGTCAGCAACTGCAAGCGCATTGGAACCTGGTGCGATCGAGACGCGATACCAACGATCTAATCCGATCGATGTTGCGATGTCCGCACGCTTTGGCAGATCCGTCAATGCCAACTGAATCTTGTCCACGCCGAATGTTTTCATGATGCGACCGAGATTGACATCACCAACTCCACTTGCAGTACGAAATGTCAAATCGCCAGTTGGAGTCGTCGCCACTGAGCAACCAGCCCGGACGCGTACAAAAATATGATCCGATGCGAAAAATTCCTCGACTGCAGGCGCGGCATCAACTTTCGCCAAAGCCTTCGCCGCAACTTGGGCAAATACGGTCGAAGAGACAAGAGTGGCCGCCAAAAAAGAGCAAATCTTCGCCGCAGAATTGCGGGCGAAGTCCCAATTTTCGATAGCACGATGCTCTCTCATGGATCGATACCAAAATCCTAGGCAGACTTGTTTATCCAAGGCCTTTGCCTGTACATTCCTCTCAAGTTAATTATTCAATCAGGAAGCCAAAATGCCAAAAAACTTTTACACTTTTACCTCCGAATCCGTATCCATGGGTCATCCAGACAAGATGGCAGATCAGAT
Organism: uncultured bacterium; assembly: GCA_903961015.1. Classification (GTDB taxonomy): domain Bacteria; phylum Planctomycetota; class Phycisphaerae; order Phycisphaerales; family SM1A02; genus F1-60-MAGs104. The sequence goes on along the minus strand of CAJCCX010000264.1, from coordinate 3,446 downwards.
CTCCGACGCCATTTTGGACGCAATGCTGACGGTTGACCCCACTTCTCGCGTCGCATGTGAGACTTTAGTGACCACCGGCCTCGCCGTGATCGCAGGCGAAGTGACCTGCGGTGGTTATGTGGACATTCCAAAGGTTGTGCGGGATACCGTGCTTCGCATCGGTTATGACTCTGCCGACAAAGGATTTGATGGTCGCTCGTGTGGTGTTTTGGTCACGCTCGGTCGCCAATCTCCGGACATTGCGCGTGGCGTGAATGTCAAGACATCAACGAAGAAAAAGAAGGCGCAAGGCGCAGGCGATCAAGGAATGATGTTCGGATTCGCTTGCCGCGAAACGCGTCAGTTGATGCCGCTGCCGATCATGTTGTCGCACCGCTTGGTCGCTCGACAAGCTGAAGTTCGTGAGAAGGAAATCATCAAGGGACTGCGCCCAGATGCAAAGAGTCAAGTTGCCGTCGAATACGACGGAACAACTCCGCGCAAGATCGTGAACGTTGTTCTCTCCACACAACATCATCCAATGTGGAATGATTGCCAAGGAAAACTTTCTGATGAAGTGACCAAGCACATCATTCGACCAGTGCTTGGCGATTGGTGGCATGACGGAATCAAAGTCTGGGTGAATCCAACTGGACGATTTGAAATCGGCGGACCACACGGCGATTGCGGACTGACTGGTCGCAAGATCATCGTCGACACATACGGTGGTCGCGGTCGACATGGTGGCGGCGCATTCAGTGGCAAGGATCCATCGAAAGTGGATCGCTCTGCTGCATATATGGCTCGATACATTGCGAAGAACATCGTTGCAGCGGATCTTGCAGAAGTTTGCGAAGTGCAGCTTGCGTATGCGATCGGCGTTGCGCAACCAACATCCGTTTTGGTCGACACTCAAGGAACTGGAAAGATTCCAGACGAAAAACTAGCGCGCATCGTCGAAGAATCCTTCGATCTAACGCCGCACGGAATCCTGACGAAACTCGATCTCCTCAAGCCGATTTATGCTCACACTGCATATCACGGGCACTTCGGACGTGAACCAGGTGAGGCCGGCAAGGGTTCGTTCCTCTGGGAACGCGCTGACATGGCACCTGCGCTGCGCAAATCCGCGGTTCGAGTTCGCTCCAAGTGAATGCTCGATTTGCTTCACCGACGCGCGCCGCTGCGTTGACTCGCATTTTGGCGCAGGTCGAACGCTTTCCCGAGTTGCGCTTCGATGCACGGACAGTGCGCGCGCCGCGTGCTGCTCCAAACTTCAACTCGACTGAAAGCGCACCAGAAAATTCACACGGCGAAGATTTCGCCGGAGAATCTATTGGTGGACTTGCGACTGCGATCGAGCAAGCGACTCTGCGACATTGGCTGACGGCAGAATCGATTGCGCGCGTTCTTTGCAATCGACCGTGGCTAGAAGTTCAGCCAGAAATTCGCGCCGCGCTCTTGGTCAGCATCACACAGATTTTATTTATGCCACGCGAACCCGATCACGCTGTGGTGGATGACGCAGTCAGTTGGACTCGTGGGCGATTGCAATCTGGTGCTGGCGGATTTGTCAACGCACTTCTGCGACGCATTGTTGGATTGCGCGGTGATTGCATTCCTGCGTCGGAGAAATTTGCGTGGTGGGAACATGCAGATGCGCTTCCCCTGCCAGATGGTTCGGTCATGAAATTGAACGAGCCTGTTCTTTCGTCGGACCCCATTGCTCGACTCTCTGCGCAAACAAGTCATCCAACTGCGTTGATCACGCGATGGTCGGTTGCACGCGGAATGGAAACCGCTCGAAAATTTGCAGTGCATGGGTTGTTGCAGATGCCAATTGTGGTGCACGATGCGTCGGGCAATACGCTTGCCAGTGATCATCCCGTTCGCAAGTGCGCGACGCCGCATTCTGTCGAAGGATTCTTTGTCTGGAATGACACAACGGAATCGCTGGCATCAATTCTTGCACAGTTTCCAGCGCTGCTTGTGCAAGATCCTGCGAGTGCGCGTGCGGTCGATGGGACGCGCGATCTTTCGCCTCGGCGAATCCTTGATGCCTGCGCTGGTCGCGGAACAAAAGCTGTGCAGTGCGCACTTCGACATCCAAATGCTGAAGTCTGGGCGACAGATCCTGATCCACAACGAATGGCTTCGCTGCGTGCCCGAGCAGAAGGCATCGCAAATCTGAAAGTCGTCGAGCTTGCCGAAATCGGCACACTCCCTCGTCACTTTGACATGATGATTCTCGACGTGCCCTGCTCGAATACTGGCGTGCTTGCTCGACGACTTGAAGCGCGGTATCGATTTACCGAGCGCAATCTTGATGAACTCCTGCGACTGCAGCGTGGCATCGGCGATCATCACCGAGGACTCTGCGCATCTGGAGGAATGATTCTCTGGAGCACGTGCAGTATGGACCGCGCGGAAAATCAAGATCAATCCAAATGGCTTGCGAAACAAGCAGGCGGAAAAGTTGTACGCGAAGACGAATGGTTGCCACATGGGATGCCTGGCGATTCGCAGACCATGATGACTGATGCGTCGTATCACGGAAGAATTTTGTTGCCGTAAAAATTCCAGACTCATTCAATATTTTTTCATTCAGGGAGAAATCGATGACTCAAACGCCTCCAACTTTTACGACCGCAATTCAAACGACTCAGTGGCCGAAGACCCTCGGAATCATTTCGATTGTCTTTGGCGCATTTGGTGCGATGAGCGGCTTCTGTGGTGTGATTGGATCGGCGGCTTTGGGGCCAATCAGCGAAGCAATGGCGAAGTTTATGCCTGCGAACAAGGGTGGACCATCTCCCGCAGATACGTTTGAAGCATTGCAGAAGATGCAAGGTTGGATGATCGCGAATTCCGTCCTGACCACGTTGGTTGCAATCCTTTTGATTGTCGGCGGTACGAAATTGATTAAGCGGCAAGCGCAGTGCCGAATGATGCTTCTCTCATGGGCAGCGCTGAAGATTCTTCTTGCGGTTATTGCAAGCGTGCTTGGATATTTTTCGCTGCAAGATCAGATGGCAGCGATCGAAAAAAGTGACAATGCCACTCCTGCGATGTCTCAGTCGGCAACAAAGCTGATGGGCTTGTTCAGCATGGGCTTCGGATTTCTGTGGGCGATTGCCGGAGCGGTTTTTATAATTATTTGGTTCAAGAGAGAGAAAATTCGTAGCGAAGTTTCTAGCTGGATGTGATGTGGGCGTTGTGGTTTGAATCCGCGGAGACAGCCGCGGAGACAGCCACGGATACAGCCACGGAAATGCATATGTGAGCAGCCGTGAAAAGATCCCGCCGGGCTCAGACAGTCCTCGGCGACCGACACGATCCAGTTGAACGGAGTTTGATTGCAAGTGCAGTCGGCCGCCTGCGGAACTCGCCCGGCAGAATTTTTCAACGGCTGGGCACGCAAACAGATGTGCGACAGATCTGAAAAACGTTCGAGCGAGAATTTGATT
>CAJCCX010000263.1 GCA_903961015.1 uncultured bacterium | reverse complement strand
TTTTCCTGGGACCAATATGCAGTGCACCCGCACGAGTGATGCGCGTGACTGGCCGGTCTGGCGCGCACTCCGAGACAAACGAAGCTATGGCTTCCACCGGATGATTCTTCGCTTCGAGTTCAGGCTCATATCCATTTTGAATTGGAATCACAGGCTCGAAACTCGTAATGCGAGTAAAAACCTCGGCGTTATCGAAGGTTTTCACGCACAACAGAATGGTGGCGCCCGCTGGCTGCGTCCAGTCTTGGAATTGAACAAAGTTTGCACGCGTGGTGATTGCGCCATCAACCGACATCCCATCGCTCTGACCTATGCCCACCTTGTGCGGGTTCGAATCGACCATGGTCACAGTCCATCCGGCGCGCACGAGGCACACACCTGCCGCAATTCCAATTCCGCCTGCGCCAAGAATGTGTACTGAAGAATTCATATTTGCAATGAAGCGTCGCTCTTTGCCCTTTTCTGTCGAAGCCCCACTCAATCGATGAGTGGAATCACTCTTCAGGATTCGTTGGGATTCGTTCGGTTTGGTTCGAGATATGTATATCCCGCAAGTCCACCTTCATAGATCTTCATGAACAACTTGCTCTCTTTCGGGCTGAGTTGCTTCTTGCGCACCGCGCGTTCGCATTCACGGCGAATCTCTGCGCCTAACTGCGTCGCGTCGAACTGCACATATTTCAAAACTTCCGCAACGGAATCGCCTTCGATAATTTCATCCACCCACCACTGGCCACTCTCGTCCAGTTTGATGTGTGCGACGTGCGTATCGCCAAAGAGGTTGTGCAAATCGCCAAGCGTTTCTTGATATGCACCAACAAGGAATGCGCCAAGCAGATAGGTCGAACCATCCTGATACTCGTGCAACTCAACAAACTTCTTGATGTCGTGATCGTCGACAAATCGATCGATCTTGCCATCAGAATCGCAGGTGATATCTGCAAGCGTCGCTTTGCGCGTGGGCTTTTCATCGAGCCGATGAATTGGCATAATCGGAAAGAGTTGATTAATAGCCCAGATGTCGGGCAGACTCTGGAAGATGGACAAGTTGCAGAAATAGGTGTCGCTGAGTGTCGAGTCGAGATCAGACAATTCCTCAGGCATATGAGCGCCCATGTCTTTGGACTTATCTCGAATCTTCGCGCAGATCGACCAAAAAAGTTGATCGATGATTGCTCGGTGCTGCAGCGGCAAATATCCAACCGAGAAAAGTCGCATCGCTTCTTCGCGTGCTTCGAGGGCATCGTGATATTGCTCGAGCAATCGCCGTTCGCTGATGTTCTGATTCAACTCCCAGAGATCGGTGAGCGGTCGCGGCATTTCTCCATCAACCATTGGAATGCCTGTCAACGTTTTCGGTGGCGAAGACCGATCAGGTCGATTGGATCCCAAGACATCGAAGATCAATACAGATTGCTGCGCAACCATCGCGCGCCCAGATTCGGTGACGATGATCGGATGAGCGATACCCTCTTCATCACAAACGGTCATTGCTTTATAGATGATCGAACTTGCGTACTCCGCAAGCGAGTAGTTCATCGAGAATTCGAATGCAGTCTGACTGCCGTCATAATCGATTCCCATACCACCGCCTACATCAAGATATTTCAGGCCCGCGCCCAACTTCACAAGTTCGACATAGATGCGTGCAAGTTCATTCACACCAGAATTGACCTGACGAATGTCGTGAATCTGCGAACCCATGTGGCAGTGGAGCAATTGCAGGCAATCCTCCATGCCCCGCTCCTTCAAATAGTCCAAAGTTTCCAAAGCTTCGGTCAGAGAGAGCCCGAACTTTGCTTTCACTCCAGATGAATGACGCCATCGACCCGCTCCAGGCGTGGCGAGATTCATACGAACACCAATCTTGGGACGCACGCCGAGTCGATCTGCGTATTCGACGATCAACTTCAACTCGCCCATATTCTCGATGACGGGAACAATGTTGCGGCCCAACTTCGCGGCGAGTGTGACGAATTCGATGTACTTCTCTTCTTTGAATCCGTTGCAAATAATCAGACGATCTGGTGAATCTGTGGTGAGTCCCATGACTGCCAACAATTCCGGCTTCGATCCGACCTCGAGACCAAATCCAAGTTCGACGCCATAACGCCGAATTTCTTCGACAACTCGTCGCTGTTGATTTACTTTGATCGGATAGACACCGAGATATGAACCCTTGTAATTGTTTTCTGTGATCGCATTGGTGAATGCCTCGCGCATATCGCGCATGCGGCGTTCGAGAAGATCACTGAAGTGCAACAAGACTGGAGTATTCAGTCCACGCTCGCGCATCCCGTTGACAACATCGAACAAATCAACTTCGTGCCCAAGGGTTCGAGTGGGACGAACAACAACATGTCCCTTTGCATTGATATCGAAAAAACCTTTGCCCCATAAACGAGTCTGATACATCTCCGCAGAATCATCGATTGTCCATCCACCTTCAAGCGATGCTTGACCTGGCTTCGCACGGACTGGTTCGAGAGAAACCGCAGCGTTACCGCTGATAATTGGAGGCGTTGAAATGGGAGCGTCTGGAGTCTTGGTCGGAGGCATAGTTGAAAGCAATACTACACCGTTCGTCTTTCAATTCCATTTATTTGGTGGAAAACTTTCTGGCATCCTGATCGACATCACCGCCATTGCAGATCCGTACGCCGCTGACCGAGGGAAGACTCGGTCGTTCCATGTGCCTTCAGCGGTGCGCGTTTGCCAGAGCAACCAGTTGAGTTGCGCGCGAAGAGTGTCGCGATCGCTTGCGTTGAGCAATTCCACCGCTTGCGCTGCGTGATAATGGGCATACCAGAAGTAATACGGAGCGATGTTGTACGGCGGAAGATGCGTGCCAGTCTTCGCGCGGCGTTTTTCCAAATCTGCCCAGTAGCGAATGAAATCTTCGACTGCAACCTTCAATTTCGAATTGTCACTACGACCCGCGAGAAAGAGCGCTGCTTCGCTGGCAACCATGCGCCCCACTGCGCCAGGAATTTGCTTTGTTTGCATTCGAGCCTGCTTCAGCGTTGCGTACGCAAAATTTCCGTCACTGGTCCTGCAAAGTTCGAGCGCATTCAGCGCACGCGTGACAACCTGCGGATCGACTGCATAACCCAGTGCTTTTGCTTCATACAGAGTCTGCAAGCACGCTGGAGTCATGAATCCGCTGGTTGCGCTTGGAGTTTCCGCGCCAGGATCGCGCGCATAATTCCATCCTCCAACTTGTGGAATCTCAAATTTCTGAAGTGTTTCCAAATACCACTTCAATGCAGTCGTGACTGTCGATTCGAGTCCTTTGGGAACTGCTTTGTATCGCTCGAGCGCCAGCAAGAATCGTGCGCCATAACACGAAGCCCATGCTCGCACGTCATATCCGCCTTCGTATGTCGAAAATTGCAAGAGCGGCTCGGTGATTCCAGCACAGACAAACTCCGTCGCACGACGAATGGCTGCTTGGCGATCAGGATGAGATTCATATCCCGGCGATCGCAAGATGGACTCGCCGACGATGGATGTTCCACCAATTCGATATCCAAATGGAATCTTTCCGCCGACTCGATAGACCCCTTCGTATGGCCATTCCCCCTTGTTTGGCCCGTCTTGCATTGCAACCATCTTGTCCACGGCCATGTCGACAGCGTTGTCGAGCATCGCGGCATCAGGCATCGGACGAATGATCAAGAACAGCGCAAAGAGAAGAGTGATCGACATCTGCAACACGGTACATCCACTCTTGCGCAAGACTGAGCGAGAATCCCTAGGATTGGTTGCATGCTCCAGATTCTTGGCGGCGAATTTCGCTCCCGCAAACTTCAGATTCCCGAAGGTACCCAGACTCGACCGATGGGATCCCGCACCAAAGAAGCCATTTTCAACATTCTTCGAGGATGGTTTGAAGGAGCGAATGTGCTCGACATTTTCGCTGGAGTCGGCACGATGGGCTTGGAAGCTGCGAGCCGTGGTGCGGCCCGCGTGGTCTGCGTCGAACAGAATCGACTCGTCGGAGAATTCTTGCGCGCAAATATTCACACGCTTGGATGCGCGGATCGCGTTCAGTGGGTTCAGACTGATGCGCTGGGACCTGGTTCGATCGCTGCTGCTCCGCAACCAGTCAATATCGTCTTTGTCGATCCTCCATTTGAGATGATGAACGAAGACGAATCGCGTCAGCGAGTCTTGACACATATTTTCAATCTCAAGCCGATGCTTGCCGAGAAGGCGTTCGTCGTGCTGCGCGTTCCGTCATATTCGACCGAACTCAACTATGAGATCCCGGGCTTCGACGGACCTGAAGCGCATGACTATGGACTGCAACAGAATGTCTTGCTGTACATGCCGCACAGAGATGCTGCGGGAGTTTGATTGATGTCATCGCAGCAAGGAGCGTCCCCACTCTCGCTCATTTTTCCATCGACTCTGCGAAGAGCAAGTCATTGGTGTCGTCTCGTTGATGGAACAGTTCCTGTCGTCGTGATGCGCCCAGAGAATCGAACTGCGGATCCTTTGCCATTTCTGTTGTGGTTTCATGGGAGAACGGTCACCAAGGAAATCGATTCAGGCCGCTATTTGAGGCTTATTCGTGCGGGAATTGGCTGCGTCGCTGTCGATCTTCCTGGACACGGCGAGCGACTCGATCTTGCGATGCACGATGGCGCGCGGACACTGGATGTCGTTCAACAAGCCGCTGCGGAAGTGGACGCGATCCTGCGCGACCTTGCACAGTTTGATCTCGATATGAGCCGCGCGGTTATCGGTGGAATGAGTGCTGGAGGGATGACTGCCATTCTGCGCGGATGTTCACCACACCCGTTTTGTGGAATGTTGTTGGAGGCAACGATTGGCGACTGGGAAAGCCAACGAACTCGGCCGATGTATAAGCCTGATGTTGTTGCGAAACTCAATCCAATTGCACATCTTTCGCAGTGGCGCGATATTCCACTACTCGCTCTGCATAGCGAACTTGATGAGTGGGTTGCAATTGCAGGACAACGAAAGTTTGTCGATGCCGTGCGTGCGAAGTCGTCGCAACCTGAAAAGATAGAACTGCATGCATATCCCTTAACTGGTGCGCCGCACGAACACATGGGATTCGGTCGAATGGCAGGAGATGCCAAACAGCGCGGGACAGATTTCGTCGCAAAGTGCGTGGGGATGACCGCAAGCAATTCTTAAGGAACTGAAATTGGCCGAGAATCAGGCGCTGGCGCTGGAATTGGGCTGATTCCCTTCCAAATTGAATCGCCTGATCCGCGCGAGCAGATTTGCTTTAGGAATGCTTGATACTCGGCATTCATCTCGGCCATGTCCTGTGAAAAGTATCCTCGTGCAATGAGAGTTCCAGGGAGCGTTCGAATGCCTCCGCGCGAGATACCTCTTTGAACTGATCGACGATCTTCATCGGTTGCCATCTTTGCAGCCAAAGACTTTCCAACACGACCAGTCACCGCATCGCCCAGAATCTCGCCAAGCGCGTCTCGATATTTCCCGTTGCCGCCTTCTGCCAAGAAATGAGTCAACGCCCATACCTGTGCGTAATAGATGAGCAATTGCTCGCGACCCTCGTTGAGAAACTGCTGCGGCGTTTGATCGAGCAATTTATCCAGAGGAATAAGATTGTCGCGCCGAACTGCATCGCGCAACTCTCCGAATCGTTCGAAGTTTCGCCACGCTGCGAAGACGGGTTGACCGGCCGAATCAACTCGGTAACCCTCCATATATGTGGCGATCCCTTCCTCGAGCCAGACTGGCAACTCTTCGCGAAAGACGGACTGCGAATATTGATGCCACCCCTCATGCGCAAGAATTGTCAGCGTGTCGGTGGGACCAATGTCATACAAAATCGCTACAGATTTCGAGGTATATCCCCCACGACCGAGCCCGAGATATGTCCCCGCGTCATCGCCGAGGCGATCCATAGTGAACGCCGTCCATTCCTCGCGTGTTCCAAAAATGAAGGTTTCCAATCTGCGCGATGGATCGGGCAGTGCGCCGAGTGCGCTTGTGTATTGCGTCAGCGCGCGCTCGGTGAAGATCGGCAGAAATCGGCGAAGGTCGCCATTTCGAATTGTGGTGCGCAACCTGAAGTGATCGGTGATGATCTCGTGACCATCGCGTGTCGCGCTCTTCCAAGGTTCCACCTGAGCGACAGGCAATGCAACACTCTCTCGCCGCGTGATCACTTTTCCACCACCATCACCGATGGCGGATCCGATTGGCGCGCTGACAAGAGATGCAGTCGCCGAGGGCGATGAAGAACTCGATGGAATCGTTGGCGATCCCGAGCAACCAAACACCGCTCCAAACGCGATGAATGACAGCGTGAGAACTGAAAGCCGCCTCGCGCATTTGATTTGGCGAGAAAGTCTTTCTTGATTACAGGAGTTTGTAAGGTTCATCGGAACAAGAATCCATCAACTCTGAGATTCAACGCCCAAAGTCAAAGACAGAGTATAGAAGCCATATCTGCCGCACTTGTCATGAATAGAGATTTCAATTCTGAAAGTTTGCGATTTGCCAACTTCACCTTCGTGGAATGCAGACTTTTCCAGTGTGGACAGATGGAGGCAGAAGACCTAGCGTGTCGACTTGTTGGTTCAATTCCAGTTGGAGTTTCCAACAAAGTTTGCGGCGAAATTCTTGGACAGATGGCCGAGCGGTTTAAGGCAGCGGTTTACTAAACCGCCGAAGGTGCTTGCACTTTCCGTGGGTTCGAATCCCTCTCTGTCCGTTTTTTTGGGGTCCGTTTTTTGGGGTCTTCTTTTGGCCTCTGCGATGGGTGAGCACTTCCGGGAAACGTCGCACGGGAAAAGTTTGAATTGACTAACTAAAAAACTTTCCATCGTCCGTGGATTGGACAGACGACGACATTCGGAAGGAATCGTTGCGGGCTCGTTTTACGGAGTCCTCGCGAAACGGCAACCGAGAAGGTAATACTGGAAGCCTGGGTTGTTGTAGATGCGGTTCGAGGCACGGCAGAAGCTGGCATAGAAGTGCCACCCCCCGCCGCGCAGGACGCGCGCGCCAAGTTCACTCTGCGCTGGACCCGTTGGATCAACCACGCCACCTGCGCAGGATTTATAATAGTCGCCTTCGTACCAATCTTGACACCACTCATGAACATTCCCGATCATGTCGTAGAAGCCAAGTGCATTGGGGGATTTCTGACCGACCGAATGTGTCGTCAGATTCGCATTGTAGAAGTTCCACCCGATCTGATCAAGTTCTCCGTAGGTCGCTTTGTCGACGCCTGCTCGGCACGCATATTCCCACTGCGCTTCGGTTGGAAGAATCATTCCCGTCTTGGCGCA
>CAJCCX010000262.1 GCA_903961015.1 uncultured bacterium | reverse complement strand
CCACGAACGATTGACCAACTCGATGTCGCTGGGCGCCGAGTCTTTGTCCGAGCCGATTTCAATGTGCCGCAAGATGATGCTGGAAAAATTACCGATGATCGGCGGATTCGGCTGACTCTTCCAACAATTGAATCGATCCTGAATCGAGGCGGAAGCGTCATTCTTGCGACACATCTTGGTCGGCCAGAGGGTGTTGGCCATGAAGCCGAATTCAGCGTCGCGCCAGTTGCAGAGCGTTTGCGAGAACTCTCACCACTCTTGCGTGGATTGCGATTGATTGCGGGGCGTGCGACGGATGAAGCTGCAGCGCAAGCTGCAGCGGCGTTAAAGCCGGGAGAGTCGCTGCTATTGGAAAACCTTCGATTTGAGAAGGGGGAGAAAAAAGGCGATGCTGTTCTCGCTGCCACTCTTGCGCAATACGCAGACGCATATTGCAATGATGCGTTTGGCGCATCGCATCGAACGGATACGTCGATGTTTGCATTGCCGATGGCGTTTCGAGCGCAGGGGCATCCTTGCGTTGCAGGAAAATTGCTTGAGCGAGAAATTCGTTATCTCAAAGGAGTTGTGGATTCTCCAACGAAACCGTTCGTCGCGATTGTTGGTGGCGCAAAGGTCTCTGACAAATTGATCGCACTGCGAAATCTCTGCGGTCGTGTCGACACGATTCTTGTCGGAGGGGCGATGGCGTACACATTTTTGAAAGCACTCGGGACGCCTGTCGGGCGAAGTTTGGTCCAAGACAAGATGCTCGACGAAGCCCGTGCAATTCTGCAATTTGCAGCGGAACACTCGACCAAGATCGAATTGCCAGTTGATCATGTTTGTGGCGAAGCGCTTGTGCTTGGGACACCCACGCGCATTGTTGTTGGTGCGATCCCTGATGAACTTATGGGGTTGGATATCGGGCCGGCAACGGTCGAACGGTTTTCGACAATCCTGAAAGCGGCCAAGACAATCGTGTGGAATGGCCCTGTCGGAGCATTCGAAATAGCGCCTTTTCACCAGGGAACCTTCCAGTTGGTCCAAGCCGTCGTGGAGTCTACGAAGCACGGCGCGACGAGCGTTGCTGGTGGTGGCGATACTGCCGCAGCGGTCGAAGCGGCAGGTGCGGCCGCGCAGTTCAGCCATATTTCAACTGGCGGAGGAGCATCGCTCGAGATGCTCGAAGGGAAGGAATTTGTTTGTCTCAATGCGCTCGATCCAGCGCCTCTTATCGGATATAGTAAAACCTAAGAAAGTAGAGAACTCGATCACCATGCGAAACATCATCTTCACTTGTACGACACTTGCTTTGCTGGCTTTGGCACCGATTCCACAAGAAGTACCAACGTTGGTTGTTGGATCGATAGCGCCTCCAATTGAGAGTCTCGAAATGGTTCAAGGCGAACTCGTTTCGAATCCAAAAGTTCGAGTCGTTGAATTCTGGGCGACGTGGTGCGGCCCATGCAAACAATCAATCCCGCATATCAATGCGCTGTATCAATCGCAGCAGGGGAATGGGCTTGAAGTGATTGGCGTCAGTGACGAGACACGTGCAAAGGTCGAGCCATTTGTGCGCAAGCAGGGAAGTCAGATGTCTTACACGGTTGCTCTTGATCCAGGAAAGAAGATCAGTAGTGCATACATGGTGGCTGCTGGAAAGAATGGAATTCCATGCGCATTCGTCATTGGGCAGAACAATAAGATCGTTTACATCGGGCATCCGATGGATCCAGAATTCACAAATGCTGTGAAACTTTCCCTGACTGGACGCTATGACCCGAAACTTTTCAAGCAGGCTGCGCCGCTTTTGGATGCAGCTCATAATGCGATCAAGGCTAAGAATTTTAAGGATGGATACAAACGATTTGACGAAGTGGTTGCGCTTGATCCAATGATTTTTTCTGATGTTTCGCTTGAAAAATATCGGGTGATGCTCAACGAGGAGAAGAACACTGTCGGTGCAAAGAATTATGCCAAGGAATTGTCTGCTGCCTTTGTGGCTGCTGGTGACACGGTCGCTTTGCGAGATCTCGCACTCACGCTTTCGTCCGATCCTCGGGTGAGCATTTACGACAATGATCTTGCGCTCGTTGCTGCCGAATCAATGTTGAAATCATCTTCAAGTAGCGATCCAAGTGCGAACGCAACATTGGCTTCTGTGCACTATGCACGTGGCGATTTCGCCAAAGCAGTTGAAGCACAAAAGAAAGCAATCCGTTTGGCGAGTCCAAACGCAAAGAGCTCATATAAGCCCACGCTCGACGCGTATGAATTGGCTGTAAAGCGGGGAGTCAAGGTTGCGGTTCCTGCGACTGTCATGCCACAGGCTGCATCGGAAAAGACAACGACAGTCCCTGCGACTGTTCCAGTTGGGACGCCATAAGTTTGCAGCGAGAAAAGCCATTGCTGTTTCGTAGACCTGTCGTTTCTGCATTGATTGGCCCATCCATTCTCTCTGCAAATTTTGCGGACTTAGGAAAAGATGTTTGTGCAGTTCTTAAGTCGGGGGCTGATTACATTCATGTTGATGTGATGGATGGACACTTTGTGCCGAACCTTTCTATGGGGCCTGCAGTGTGTGCTGCAGTTCGGCGAGCAGCCCCTCGGGCATGGATCGATGTGCATCTCATGATCACAAATCCTGCGGACTTCGTCGATCCGTTTCTTGCCGCGGGCGCGAATAATCTGACATTTCATATCGAAACAGTTCGCAAGCCTGCTGCACTGGTCCGTCAGATTCAGTCAAAGGGCGCCACTGCCGGAATCGCAATCAAGCCAGCAACACCGTGGACAGCGATCAAATCACTTTTGTCTTTGGCAGATGTTTTTCTAGTGATGAGCGTTCACCCTGGATTCAGTGGGCAAAAGTTCCTTCGTTCTGCACTTCCAAAGGTTCGGGCAATTCGAGAACGCATCAGTGACAATCAGCGCGTCGAACTTGACGGAGGCGTGACTCCGCAGAATGCTCAAATGTGCCGACGCGCTGGATGCGATGCGCTTGTCTCTGGATCGGAAATCTTTGAAAGCAAAAATTACGCTCGCGTGATCACTGCGCTGCGCAGTGGATGATTCGAAGGCGTGTAGTCGCTAGGATGATGCAGATGGCCGAACCGACATGGGAAATTGCAACAATCCCCGCAACGAAACGGGCTGTTCCAGATGGCTTGTGGATGCAATGTCCAGCCTGTGGCGAGACGCTCTTTCGTAAGGCGGTCGAACAGAATCTTCATGTCTGTCCGCGCTGTGATTATCACATGCGAATGAGTGGTCGGCAGCGGGTGGATCAATTGCTTGATCCAGGATCTTTCGAACCAATGAATGCCAAGATGGTTCCAACAGATCCACTGAAATTTGTTGATTTAAAGGCGTATTCAGATCGAATTGTTCAGGCTCAGAAGCAAACGGGCGAGCATGACGGCGCTCAGACTGGGACTGGATTTATCAAAGGTCGAAAAGTTGTCATCGCTGTGATGGACTTCACTTTTCTTGCGGGGTCGATGGGATCCGTTGTTGGTGAAAAAGTAACGTGCGCGATCGAGCACGCGACTGAAAATGGGTTGCCCTTTATCGCCATCTGTTGCTCTGGCGGAGCGCGTATGCAGGAATCTGGATTTTCACTGATGCAGATGGCAAAGACAAGTGCCGCGCTTGGCAGACTTGATGACGTTGGTGGATTATTCATCTCCGTGCTGACCGACCCAACGACGGGTGGTGTGACGGCAAGCTTTGCAATGCTCGGCGATGTGATCTTTGCAGAACCCAAAGCACTCATCGGATTCGCAGGACCTCGAGTCATTCGACAGACGATTCGCCAAGATCTTCCCGAAGGCTTTCAAACAAGCGAGTTTTTGCTTGATGCAGGCTTCTTGGATCGCATCGTGCACCGCGCGAATCTCCGCAGCGAAATCAGTCGAATCATCGACTATTCGGGCAACTAGTGCGAACATCCTTAACCGTGCCAACGAATCAGCCGCTCGTGTTGGATATCGATTTTTTTTCAACAAAGACCCTGTGGTTCTATGCCGCACTTTCTCCAATATGCATGGGGTTCGCATTTTCCAACTCTGATTTATGTTGGCCCTTCGCCTTCGTTGCGCCATTGGGCTGGATCGTTCTTGCATCCAAACCTCTGTTTCCTCGCCAAGGATGGATCGCCGTCACCATTTGCGCATGGGTGATGTGGATGTGGTTGGAACTTTGGATGATCGACGTCACTGCGCTTGGATATCCGCTTGCGTGTGTCTATCTCTCTCTCTATGCACCGCTTGGAATTTGGATTTTTCGCCGCGTCCGCAGTGGATCAATCGGACGACAACTTCCGTTGGCACTGCTCGCACCGATTGTTGTTTGTGCAATCGAGTGGTTGAAGGATGTTGTGATTTTTGACGGATATCCTTGGTACAGCGTTGGGCAACCTGTGATCGAGTCACGGATAATTTCACAGATTGCCGACTTTGGAGGGGCAGTCTCTGCATCCTTTCTCGTCGTTTGCGTCGGTGGCGCTGCGATCGATCTTCGAGTTTGGATTTTGGGCGGTCGAACTCCTACGCTCCGTCGCCGTGCAATCTTCGGTTGCGCTCTCGCACTTTTGATTCTCGCATTCTCATTGGCATATGGCGCATGGAGAGTGCAACAAACGCCAAGTGCCTTGATAGAGGGTCCACGCATTCTGGCGGTGCAAACGAATCTGACAACCGACAACAAAATTGGCTGGCCTCGTGAACGGCAAGAAAGCGATGTGCTGGACTTTGGTCGATTGACGATCTCACTTGCTGACGCACAACGCGAACAGGGAAATCGAATCGATCTTGTTGTCTGGCCAGAAACCATGCTGCCTGGATTTGGATTGGAACCCAAGACAATCGAAACTCTTGTCAGCGGAGGTTTTTCTCCAGGCGATCATTTTTCATCTTTCGCCACGATGCTTGCCAAGCGTGTGGATGCACCAATGTTGATCGGAAGCCCGGCATTTCTTGGACTGCGTGCAGAGAATCAACGCTGGGAGTGGGAGTATCAATTTAATAGCGCGTATCTCGTTGAAGGAGAAGCGCCATACCAACGATACGACAAAGTATTTCTGACGCCGTTTGGAGAAACCATGCCATACATCTCGAATTGGACTTGGTTGGAAGAGCAACTATTGGCTCTCGGCGCGCGCGGAATGACATTTGACCTTGATGCATCGACAGATTTTCGCAGGATCTCCTTTGATTGGGGAGCAAAAAGTGAGAAGCAGAAGACGATGGAATGTGCAACTCCGATCTGCTTTGAAGACACTGTTCCAAGCATCGTTCGAAATCTGGTCTATGTAAGTGGTTCAAAGAAGGCTGGGATGATCGTCAATCTTTCCAATGACGGCTGGTTCGGATTCAGCGACTGGGGGCGACGTCAACACGAGTTAATTGCCCGTTGGCGCTGCATAGAAAATCGCACGCCGATGGTTCGAGTTGCAAACACTGGAATTTCTGGTGCGTTTACGAGCGAAGGAGTGGCGATTGATGGCGCAAAGATTCCAGCTCGCACGCTTGGCGGGTTTGCAGTCACATTGCAACTTGATCGACGCGAGACATTTTTTGGACGGTGGGGTGATGTACTCTCTCCATCGATGGCATTTCTCGCATTCATCTTTGTCGCGCAAGGTTTTCGAATTCGATCATGTACATCGGGCATTGCAAAGATTGCACCGTTGGTGCTCATCCCACTTTTGTTTTGTGTTTCATTTATCGGTTGCGCTACGAATTCAAATTCGACTTCGGCGTCTGATGCACCTTCCGCTGGGACTTCTTGGAGTTCTCGCCCTGGGCAGATAAATTCGAATACCCCGCAAGTTGATACATCCGCTTCGCAAGCAAATCAGACGACCTCTTCGACAATGGAGAATTCCGTTCAAGTCCAGCGGCTCGATGCGCGGGCGAAAGAAAACGCGATTTCAACTTCGGTTGCGCAGACGTCTCAGCAAGCGGCATCGGTCGTGCGTTCGGATGCGAATGCCCCACCTGAAAAACTAGCGATTGATCTCCTTCTCGAAGCGTCAGTAAGTCCCGATGCGATTTACAGGGCTCATTCGCTTGAGGGATTGGAGTCAAGAGTCGCCGTCCTCCAGCCAATCGCCTGTCGGCTTCTTGCAGACCAGAATGCTGGAGTACGTTTTTCGGCCGCGGTGGTGGTCGGAAAAAAGCGCTTATTAGATTGCGCTCAAATTCTCGAACCTCTGCGTCTGGATCCAGATTTGTCGGTTCGCGCTGCGGCGCTCTATGCACTTGTTCGTTTGGGAAAGACCGTTGACCTAAGTCCCCTCAACGAACTTGTTTCAAGTTCAAATGCTGAAATTCGTTCGAATACTTTTTTCGTACTCGGTGAATTGAAAAATCCATCTGCGATTCCGTTGGTTGAAAGTGTCGTGGGTCGACGACTTCTTGGAGTCGATCAAACACGCGCTCGGATCGTTGATCTTCAGGCTGCCGAAGCGATGGCGAAGATGGGTGACTATCGTCAATACGATCCGATCCGAGCCGCACTTTTCGCACCGAGCGAGCAGTCGGAAATCGTTGCGCTTGCTTGCCAAATGGTGGGAGAGACGAATGATCGCGGTGCACGCGCACACTTGATAGGCCTCTGGAATGGTCGTGGTCCGCTCGAAAAACCGATCGAAATTCGGCTCATCGTAGGTGCGGCGCTCGCGCGAATTGGCGAGCCAAATCTCGAGCCAGTTTTGCAACTTTGTCAGGTTGCTGCCAAGGATTCTGCGCCGACGATTCGAGCTCAAGCAGCCGCAACATTGGGCTGGATCGGTGGGAAGCGTGCGCTTGACGCTCTTGCTCCGCTCCTGCGAGATCCATACGCAATGGTGAGATTGACTGCTGCTTCTGCATTTTTGCGGGCATTCCCAGACCCAAGTTCATCGGAGCTTTCTGCGGTATTCGATGCAAATGTTCGTTGACATGGCTTCGATTGGGATGTAAAACATCAAATGTTCTGTTTCGCAGCTCATGTTGCGCCTCAGCATCTGCCAGTTTCATTTGTTTTACACCAAACTAAACAAGGTCAATCAAGTGCATATTCTTACGAAAGTCTTTGTTGTTCTCGTTTCCCTTCTCGCAATTGCTTTGGTGCCTCTTGCTGCGGTTCAGGCAAGCAATCAAGCTGTCTTGCGACAACAGATAAAGGACAAAGATGTTCAAGTGAGTGCCGCTCGTAGTGAGTTGGATACTGAACGTGCGCTTCGTGCGAAGGCAGAAAACGACACTGCGTTGCAGATCAAGGATCTTGATGCCGAGAAAAATCGCCTGCAGAGCGATCTCGCTCAGAACGGTTTGCGCGTGCGTAGTCTTGAGGCAGATATCTCGCAGTCTAAGATTCGCCTCGCAAGTCTTGAGCAAACGATTGCAGTGACAATGGATGTTGACCGTGCAAAGACTGAACTGACGAAAACCCTCAGCGAAGAATTGGACAAGCAGCGAACGATGCTGACTGATTGTGAGCGCATTCGAATTGATGTAGAGCAGAAGCTTGGGAAGACGGACAGTGATCTTCGCGTGGCCCAAGAAGCTCTTGGTGATCTCAAAGAGCAAATCGCATCTCTGTCGAATGAGAAGGTGAAGTCCGATCAAGTCGTGCAAAGTTTTACTGCGAAATTTGGAACCGCTGATGCCGATTCTGGGTCATCAATTCCAGCAACTGCAATTCCAGATAGAAATGTTGCAGCTTCAATTGTAAATGTGCGCCGAACCGACAATCAGGTTTATGCAGAGATTGATGCCGGAAGCCGTGACGGAGTGAAAGTTGGTTGGACAATGACGATTGGTGACGGATCAAGATTTATCGGAAAACTGAAAATTACCTCCGTTGACGTCAACAAGTCGGTTGGCACTGTTGAACTCGAAGATGTCGCCGCACGAGGCGCTGTTCGAGCCGGTCAAAAAGTAACCGTCCGAAAGGGGCAGTAAAGTTATGGCTTTCTTTGGAATTGGTAAGAAGACTCCCAAAGCTGGCAAAACACCAGCCGCTCTCGTTGCCCAGGCTGATGGCGCAACGGAACTCGGCGATGCTGCACCAGTTGCTGTGGCTTCTGCGAAGAAAGGCCGATTTGGATTCGGCGGCAAGTCTGGAGGCAAGCCCGAGAGCTCTCAGAAGGCAGCAAAGACAAAGACAAAAGCATCAGCTGCGAAGCCAAAGTCGAAAGGTGCGAGCGGAGAACTCAATATTTACACTGGCATCTTGGCTGCGGCAGTTGTTGCACTTGCAGCTGGATGCGTATTTGTTGCTATGGATAATCTGTCCGGTGTTGTTGGTACGAATGATGAAGGAAATCCGTTTGCGGTGATCTCTTCACGCTGAAGAACACTGAAAAATACTTAGCCCAAGGAGGGGCTTCACATGAGTCTAGATAAAATGATGGGTTGGTTTAGCGTGGATATGGGTATCGACCTTGGTACTTGCAACACGCTTGTGTGCGTTCGCGGAGAGGGAATCGTGCTGAACGAACCTTCGGTCGTCGCAGTGCGCAAAGGAACAAATCAAGTCTTGATGAACGGGACGGCTGTGGGATTCGCTGCGAAAGAGATGCTTGGTCGCACGCCTGGATCCATTCAAGCCATTCGCCCATTGAAAGATGGAGTGATCTCGGATTTCGAAATCACCGAGGCGATGTTGAAGTACTTCATCCAGAAGGTCATGGGACGCAGCAGGATTTTTGGGCCGCGCGTGGTGATCTCAATTCCATCTGGAATTACTGCAGTCGAAAAGCGAGCAGTATTGGATAGCGCAGAGCGTGCAGGCGCACGCAAAGTGTATTTACTCGAAGAGCCCATGGCTGCAGCGATGGGCGCAAAGTTGCCTTTCGATGACGCTGTTGCCAGCATGGTCGTAGATATCGGCGGTGGAACAAGCGAAATTGCGATCCTCAGTTTGGCTGATATTGCGAAGGCTTCCAGTTTGCGAGTCGCTGGCGACGACTTTGACGAAGCGATTATCCAATATCTCGAAGAGAAGCGCGGAATTCGTGTTGGCGAGCAAACAGCTGAACAGATCAAGATTCGAATCGGCAGTGCATGGCCTTTGCAGGAAGAACTTGCAATGAAAGTTCGTGGTCGAGATGTTGCAACAGGATTACCTCGGCAGATCGAAGTCAATTCTGTCGAGGTCCGTGATGCGCTCGCAGACCCGTTGAAGAAGATTGCAGATGAAGTTGTGAAGACACTTCGCGAAGCTGATCCGGAACTTGCAGCAGATCTTTGCAATCCAGAACTTGAACATAACGGAATTACGGTCGCTGGTGGCGGCGCGCTCTTGCGTGGTATTGATCAGATGTTGGCAAGTCGAACTGGCCTCACGGTAAAAATTGCCGATGATCCTTTGACTTGCGTAGCCCGCGGAACGGCTGAGTACCTCGAGAATCTCGAACAGTACAGGTCGATTCTCGAGTCCAATGTCGAGGAACTTTGAGTTTGGTAAAGATGCTCGCCGGCTGTTGAGCCCGCGAGTTTGCAACCGAGGTTTCCTCCTTCGAGGGATTCTCTAGAGTGCGCCGTATTCCTGCGCTCTCTTTGGTTGTTGCATTCGTGGTGATGCTTGGCCTTTTTCCCACTCGGTGGATCGCTCCGTTGACGGGAGACTTGTCTTCAATTCTTTGGGTTCCATTGTCGCCGATTGCGCACGGTATGACTGCAATGAGGTTGTGGCTTCGTCCACGAACTGCCGTATCAACCGAAGGCGACGCTGCGATTCTTGCAGATCGGGATTATTACCGAGGCTTATGGCATACAGAACAGATTCGCGTTCAAGAATTAGAAAAAAAATTAAATGCCTATGAAGTTGTCTCTGGTCAAACGAAAAGCGGTGGAGCAGCCAGGCTTGCTGCTGCAAATGTGCTCTCCCGAACGCCAGGTTCTGGAGGAGTCGCGCTGAAGTTGAATGTGGGGAATCAACAGGGGATTGCCGCAGGCGACATTGCAATCGTTGATGGAGATGCAATTGTTGGTCGAATCGCCCCCGAAGTTGGTGCTGTTTCCAGCACTGTGTTGTCCGTGGGAAATCGAGCGCTTGGTCGGATTGATGGTTATGTCGTTCCTGCAGATCAAGAAAAATCGAACAGGCCTCAGGTCATCGCAGTCCAATTACTTCCAGATGGAAAAGGAGATCTTCGAGGAGACATTGATCTCGGATCGTCTGCACGAGCTGGAGACATTGTGCGTGTAAAAGATCCTGCGTGGCCTGCAGGCGCTCAAGGGATGCGCCTTGGGGTGGTTGTGGAAATCAAACGCAAGGATGCGCAACCGTTGCGAGGAGAAGTCATCGTGCGTCCTGCAGTCGACCCCAATATGGTTGGCGAACTCGTAGTCAAACTTTCGCAGGAAGCGCGACCATGAAATGGATTGTCGCTGTTGCAAGTTTATTTGTCGCTTTAGTATTTGATGTTTCTTTTATGCCCGTCTTCGAGCTAGGCGGAATCACGCCAAGATTGGTGGTTGTGGTCGTTGCATTCGTAGCGATGCATGCGGATGGATCGATTGTTCGCTGGTTCGCGTTGCTGGCTGGATTTCTTATGGATCTCTCGGAGCCATCGTTGTCTGGACCGCGTGCGCCGCTTTATCTCGTCGGACCATCGACTCTTGGAATGCTTTTCGGTGTTGAAGCGATTCTCAACATCCGTGGCGTGTTGATCCGAAGAAATCCATTCTCAGTTGGTGTCATGTCGCTTCTCTTGAGTCTGGCAAGCGGCCTCTTCTGGACGGCGTGGTGGGCGCTGCGTTCGTGGTACCCAGATTCGCCACCTCCTTGGGGAGATGGTTCAGCGCTGAGCGAATTTGGCCTGCAATTTCTTGGATCAATCTCATCTGGAATTTGCGGGATTCCAGTCGGTTTTCTCTTGCTTCATTTTTCGGGTGCATGGGGATTTCCATCAGTTCTGGCTCGTGCCCGAACGCAGGGTGGGCAGGCTCGGATCATTCGCTAGTAAAGTGCGCCTATGAAATCGTCAGGGACAATTGTGGTGCTTTTCGATGATTGTCTGTCGCGGTTTGGACCGCTTGCAGATCTGCGCGCCACATTCGAACAGCGCTTTGGCGTGCTGACATGCTTCGAACGAACAATGCTTGTTCTCGGTCGAGTGGATGCGCTCTATCCACCAGAATATCTCTATGCAGTTGTGACAGAACGGTTGATCTCAAATAAAACCCTCGTTGGCAGATTGCCGCCACAAACACAAGAAGTTTTATTGATCAACGGCGCACTCGATTCACTCGATGATTCGGCAAGTCTGGCTCTTGGAGAAGCAATCGTGACTTCGGATGCTCGCGTTGCAATGGCTCGAATGTTGGTCAAGGATGCTGAACGCTTCTTGGAACATCCAGGTGATGCCAGTCGACTTTCAAAGGGCATCGTGCGTAGACCTCTCGCACAAGGACAAACGATTCGAGCTCCGTGGGATCTCCTAGGACGATTGGAACAGAGCATTCCTGCTGACATCGCACTGATGAATCGAACGGGGGAGTTGAATGATCGAACTGCAGCAGGTGTGATTCGGTTTGGGCATCACGCTTTGTTGATGGACCCGACTGCACGCGTGCTTCCTGGAGCGATCATCGATACAACTGATGGTCCAGTTTTATTGGCGCACGGAGCAACCATTCGCCCTGGGGCGGTGGTCAGCGGACCAGTTGCGCTGCTCGAAAATTCGACCATCGTCGACCGTGCACAGATCAAAGCAAGAACCGTCATCGGACCAGGTTGCAAAGTTGGTGGCGAAGTTGGTTCGACGGTGTTTTATGGGCATTCGAACAAAGCTCACGAAGGTCATTTGGGTGACGCGCTTGTGGGTGAGTGGGTCAATATCGGAGCCGGCACATCCAGTTCGAATCTTCTAAATACATATGGTGAAGTCACCAGTCGTCTCGATGCCGCTGGAAGTAATGAGAAAACCGGACGAACATTTTATGGCGGTGTGATCGGAGATCATGCAAAGTTTGCAATTTTAGTTGCACTGAATACAGGATCGACGATTGGCACAGGAGCAATGATCGCCGTTGCAAGACCTCCGTCATTTGTCGATCGATTTGCATGGTTGACTCCAGAGAGGTCTCAGTCCTATCGTTTCAATCGATTTGAAACAACACTGCGTTCGGTTATGGCCAGAAGAAATCGTGCGCCAGGAGAGGCATACATTGCGCGTTTGCGAGCACTTCATCAAGCACATGCAAACCGCTCAGGTCAAGAATAAAACTCTGTTAAGTTTGGAGAACCATTGACAGCGGGAAATGATATTCATCTTGGAGTACTCAAGAATGGAGCGTTGCAAGAAGACTCTTTTGAAGCAAAGCGTCATTCCATTTCGCAACAACTTGCTGCGCAAGTCAATGGCGAGATTCGATTTGGTCAACACGATCGAATGCTCTATTCGACTGATGCGAGTTTGTATCAAGTAGAACCAATCGGAGTTGTGATTCCAAATACTGTTGCGGATGGAATTGAGGCAGTACGAGTTTGCGGACGTTTGGGTGTTCCTATTCTTGCGCGTGGTGGCGGAACTGCGCTGGCAGGGCAAACAGTCAATCATGCGGTGGTGGTTGATTTCAGCGCAAATTGCAGGGAAATTTTACAGATTGACCCAGTCGCTCGCCGTGTGCGGGTCGAACCAGGAGTCGTGCTTGATCAATTGAACGGGGCACTTTCTCCACATGGTTTGATGTTTGGCGCAGATGTGGCGACAGGTTCGCATGCAACGCTTGGTGGAATGATCGGCAATAATTCAGCTGGTGCCAATTCGATTTTGTACGGTCGAACAGTCGAGCATCTCATTTCTCTCGATGTCGTGCTTGCTGATGGAACACGCATGCGATTCGCAAAGGGATCGAGCGAGAGCGATCCGAAAGTAAAAGAATTGACTCGCCGGTTGGCAGAAATCATCCTTCCGATCGCCGACGAAATCGATCGACGTATTCCGAAGATTCTTCGCCATGTCGATGGATACAACCTTGACATTCTGCTTGCTCAACTTCGAACATCAACGCCTGGTACTTTCGACCAAGTCAATCTCGCGCATTTGTTCTGCGGTTCTGAAGGGACCCTCGGAGTAACGGTTGAGGCTGAACTATCTTTGGTTGAACGCCCCAAAGTGCGCGGTCTCGCCATCTTGGGATTTGAGGGAGTTCCCGATGCGCTTCTTCCGCTCATGGCGATGCTTTCAACAGGTCCAAGCGCAGTGGAATTGGTGGATGACATTGTCATCGGAATGGCAAAGAAAAATGCGATGTATCGCCAAGATGTCTACGTGATGCCAACACCCAAGTCCGGCAAGTTGGGCGCAGTGATGTATGTCCAATACTTTGGTGATTCACGCGAAGAGATTGAATCCAAGATGGATCGACTTGCTCAATTGGTTCCAGATGCGCCGAGTGTCCGACATTTTACCGCTTCGGCGATGGAATCAGCTTGGCGGCTTCGGAAGGCGGGAGAACCGCTGCTTCACGGGGTTCCTGGTGATAAGAAACCGATCACATTCGTTGAAGACACCGCCGTCGATCCAGCTCGACTTGCCGAATTCATTGACGACTTTCGGGCGATCGTTAATCGCCATGGAACAGTCGCTGCGTATTACGCACACGCTTCGGTTGGATGTTTGCATATTCGCCCATTGGTTGCGACCTCAAACGAGGAGGGGCTTGCGACGCTGCGATCGATTTCCGTCGATATTGCCGATCTTGTGGTGAAGTATGGCGGTGCACTGAGCGGAGAACACGGTGATGGGCGTGTTCGAAGTCCGCTGCTGACGCGCGTGCTTGGACCAGAGATCGCACAGGCGATTCGTGACATCAAAGCCGTTTTTGATCCTCGCTCTCTTATGAATCCAGGCAATCTTGTTCGCAACAATGATCCAACAGCAATCACGTCGCAGTTGCGTACGCGCCCAGATGATTCTCACTTTGTTCACGCTGCAGATGTTCCAACTTTTTTTCGCTACGACAAAGAAGAAGGATTTTCTCATGCACTCGAACAGTGCAACGGCGCTGGGCTCTGTCGCCGAATGACACCAGGCGGCACGATGTGTCCTTCGTACCGCGTACTGAAAGATGAACGGCACTCGACGCGTGGACGTGCGAATGCACTGCGTTTGGCTGTGACTGGACAACTTGGCCGTGGTGGTTCGAGCGCTTCGAACCCACCAGGGTGGAATGATCCTCAGACCAAGGCGACGCTTGATCTTTGTCTTTCATGCAAGGCTTGCAAGACAGAATGTCCAAGTAATGTTGATATTTCCAAACTGAAAGCAGAATTTACTGCGCAGGATTATTGGAAGCGGGGAGGTGTTCCATGGCGCATTCGATTGATGGGGAAAATCCGCACATTAAACCGAATGGGAAGCGCGCTTTGGCCCCTTTCGAATTGGGCCATTCAGTTTGAACCATTTCGACTTGCGATTACAGCACTCATGAGATTTTCTCCGCGTAGATCACTTCCGCCGTTTGGACCTTCTTTGCGATCTTGGATGAGTCGTCGAGCAGTTGGCAGTTTGAGAACAAATGGCCCCGAGTCACTCCAAGAAAGACCAACTGTTCTGCTGATGCCAGATTGTTTCAGTCAATGGTCACAGCCAGAGGTTGGGCGCGCTGCCGTTGAAGTACTTCAAGCATTTGGCTATCGCGTGGTTCTTCCAAATGCGGGATGCTGCGGTCGAGCAGCAATTTCAAATGGAATGTTGGCCGAAGCGGCGCGTATGAGTTGTGAGACGGCGCTCGCACTGAGCGATGCAATGAAGCGCGAAGGAGCAGTTGCTCTTTTGGGTCTCGAACCTTCATGCGTTTCTGCAATCAAGGATGATTGGCTCGACTTAAAGATGTCCGTCGATCGAAAAATTCTTGTCGCGCTTGCGGCGAAAACATGGATGATCGAGGAATGGCTTGATCGCAACTGGGATTCGCATCCGATGCGACCAGAATTTTCGAAGACTTCAGAAGAGGTTGTTCTGCATGCACACTGTCATCAGAAAGCATTGTGGGGAGCAGGAACATCGTATGGATTGTTGCGCCGCATTTTCGGTGAATCGGCGCAGACTCTTGCAACAGGATGCTGCGGTATGGCTGGTGGATTTGGCTTCCAAGATGCGAACTTCGATCTTTCGATGCGCATTGCGGAGCAGGACTTATTTGCAAAGCTGAAAACACATCCTGATGCAATCATTTGTGCACCAGGGACGAGTTGCCGTCATCAAATCGCAGATGGACTCGAACGCAATGCACTGCATCCGATCGAATTGGTGGCACGTGCGATCGCCGACCAAGTCCATTGAATCCGACGCTTGAACGATTCGCCAACGAAGGCATATGCCGTAATATGTGATTATGAATACAAAGAATCGTTCAGAAACTGAAGCGGCGTCGCATGTCGACTCCCACATCAACCTTGCCGAAAGCAAAGTTCTGATCGTTGACGATAATGAACAGAATCTCGAGTTGATTCAGGCATATATGGAAAGCCTTCCATGCAAGATGATTTTGGCTCACGACGGTATCGAAGCGATGGCGAAAATCGAATCGGAACGACCCGATCTTGTTTTGCTCGATGTGATGATGCCCAAGATGTCTGGTTTTGAAGTCTGTCAACGCGTGAAGGCAAATCCTTTGATGCGTGAGACCATAATTATTATGGTGACTGCACTGCACGAACTTGGCGATATGGAACGCGCTGTTGAATCTGGATGTGATGACTTTGTTTCAAAGCCAGTCAACAAGGTTGAGTTACTGACTCGCGTGCGAGGTCTTTTGAATTTGCGATTATTGAAAAAGAAAATGGCTTCGTTTCTTGCTGACAATGACCGCGCTTGATCGATTCAATTTGAAGTCGATTTGATTATTTTCTAAAAGTCTAAAAACTTAAGCCGCCGTCCGTGAAACGATGGCGGGGGTATCGCCAATCCGTTCCCATGGAGTCGACTCTGCGCGTGGTTCGAGTGCGCTTTCGAGATGTTGGAGATAGCGATTCAGGTCATAGGCATCGAAAGTGATGAGCCACTCGCGATCGGCTCCAGGGTTGAGTGCGACGATTGATTCAACAAGGTGGTCGACAGTTCCAGTTGCGCGATCGTTTGTCATAGTGACTATTCATCGGTCTTCAAAGCGCCTTTCCTGACCATAAAATGCTGAAACACCGTATGCCTTGCAGGCCATTTGGCGCAAATCACAGGTCGAACCACGACTTCTTGTGGTCGAGGTTGCTTCGAGCCACGATCCATAGTCTCTTCTCTTGGAAAAATTTTTTACAATTCTTACATTTGAAAAAGTACGCTCAGAGTTCCGAGAGCGCTCGTCGTACTCCCGGCAAGATTGACGATATCGAGTGATTCCATGAGCCTCCGACATTCTCCAACAGCGAATCGTCTGATCTGGTTGCGAAGACCTGCCCGTCTGGTCGAGAGTGATGTTGCGCTGATTGCAAAGTCCACAAAGGCAGACATTGACTCAGCATGGCACAATATGGTCGCAGAGAATCCTCGTCTGACTGACGGACCATGTTGGCATGTCCTTGGCGTCGGGCGCGATGGTCACGGCGGGGCGACCATCCATGTCACACGAACAACTTATCGAATGGGCGCTGTGCGGAGTGTTGGAGTGGAAACGGGATTCGCTGGACTTGGAACAAAGGCAATCGCGCGTTGGCAAGGTCGATGCTTAATCGGTAAGCGTGCGGATTCTTGTGCGACCTATCCATCGCACTGGGAATTCGCGCCGGGCGGTGCGGTCGAACCTGGCGAAGACCCGATTGAAGGTATCGAGCGGGAGTTGATGGAGGAGTGTGGGGCGAGATCTCAGGCACGGCCTGTACCCGTTGCACTTCTCTTCGATCAGAGCGCAGGCAACTGGGAGATCATTCACGATATTCAGATTGAATCTCCGCCAGATTCTCCGCCAAATTGGGAGTATTCCAGTATGAAAATGATGGAAGGATTTCAGTTCCCAATGCCCGCATCGCCGTGTTCAATTTTAATGATTGAAGTTGCGCGAAATCTTGTTGGGATGTGATTTTGGTTATCGCAAAACGAATTCTGCGTTGTCCATTGATGTGCTCGTGATTGATGAAGCTCGCTTCTGCATTTCAATTGCACGCGGTCCGACCCACTGCACACGTTTGAGAGCATTCGTCACAATCTGGCTTGCAGCTCTGCGCATCTGTTTGTTTTGTGTTTCATTCAATGTGCTACGCAATCGGCCAGTGAGTTGAGCAGGGCTAAGCAAGTCTTTGAATCCATTGGTTGCAGCAAGCAGTGTCGCATTCGAACCAACAATATCAACACCATAATCCTCCTCGCCTGGCTCTCCCTTCGGCCATGCGAATCCGCCACCGCCATACAGTCCAACTTCGTGTCCAGAGAAGACAATGAGTCGAATGCTGATGTTTGTCGCCTCAGGATCTATTGCAGTCTTTCCGGCCAAGGGAACCCAGAGTAATTCAACATGTAGAACATATCCAAAGAGTTCGACTGAATTTCCCGTTGGATTCTGAAGTTGCTCTGAAGTGAGATCGCTCAAGATGAATGATGTGTTTGCAAGATCAAGGGAATACGTAGCGTTACCTTCTGATGTGGGGAAAGTTCGTGGTGTATCACCGATTGAAGTAAATTCCAATCGTTCGGGAGCGCTGACACCACATCCGCAGAGCCATAAAACTGCGAAAAAACATACGAATGGCGAAAAGCAATTCATGAAGAGATTGGCGTGAAATTTCATGGTAAGACTTCGCATATAGGCGTCGTCTCGGCTTCGGCGATCAACGTCGATACGGTGATTGCGATGCGCCGAAGTCTGCGCGATCTGAAGGGGTTGGTGCTGGGCTTATTCCAGTGGAGTTCTGCCCAACATTGGAACTGATGCCGATGAGCAGAGGAGCCTTCATTCCAAGTGTTGTAACTGGATTTCGCTCAACGATCAATCGCAAAGCTGAGCGTGGTATCGACGGCAAATTTGTTCCAAGAGCGTAGGAGTTCAGCGAATAGATCGCTTCGACCGCAGCTGCCGGAGAGCCGAATGGAAATCCTGAGCCGAAGAAAATCTTATCGAGCACGCCAGCTTCGTTTGCCTGCAGCAGGGATGTGTACAAGCGCCAAGATTGCGAAGCGATTGCGCTGGTATCCGCATAGATCCCGGGATGCTTTGACAACAACGCGATTGTTTCATCAATCCAAGGCGAACCCATTTCTGAAAGAACGATCTTCAGTGTGGGGAATGATCGCGCCACTTCATCCCAAGGCGCCGGTCGGTCGTATTCCAAGATCATCGCCGGGGTGAAAATTCCAGGGCGAGCAACAAAGATTGGGAAATTTTCGTTCGCGCATCGATCATAAAAACGCATTGCAGTGGAGTGAGTCGGATGAAAGCCTTGGGCGGATGGAGAAATATTGACTCCAACAAGGCCCAACTCTTTTGCATGATCGAGATCATCCGACCATGACGGAGACATCGGATCGATCCCAGCAATACCTGCCAACCGATGAGGTTGCCGCCCAACCAGGTCGGCGACGAATTCATGTGGGATGATTGCAGAAAGTGCTTGAGACTTGAACCCGTGGACGAGTGCGCATGCGATGCAGTCAATTGCGCGAGTATGTGCGCCGATGGTTCCATCAAGCCCGCCGGGCCGTCGAGCCCCGCTACGAATTCCTTCCGCCAACTCAAAGCCGAGTTGTTCGGGAGAATGCCAAGCGCGCGTTAGAACATCGAAAATCATGGGTTGTTCACAGTATATCCACTTTGGATGAATTTGCGACTTGTCCGATAGAAATCACACAAGTACCCATCGTCAACTCTTGCTGAAAAACTTTGGAAAAACCAACCGAAATCAGTTGGTCGGAAAGTTGTGTGGGGTCAAGAAAAGTTGCAACAGATTTCGGGAGATATCGATATGCGCCTGAGCCGTCACGGGCGAGAATTGTCGCCGTCCACGGCATGATGTGATTGGTGTATAGATTGTGAAAAAAGCGCACAAAACCAGAGCGTGGACGAGAGAATTCGAGAATAACCAGACGGCCGCCGGGACGAAGTACGCGACGAAATTCCTGAATTGCTCGCGAAGGATCTGCAACATTACGAATGCCAAAGGCTATCGAAACGATGTCAAATGATTGATCTGGATATGGCAGCGACTGAGCATCGCCATCAACATATTGAATCTCGGCAATGCGTCCGCCGATTCGGATGGCTTTACTGCGTGCATAGTCCAACATTGCCGGTGTGTAGTCGAGCCCGATGACTTTGCCAGCTCCCGCCAATACAAAAGCTTGCGCGAGATCACCAGTGCCGCATGCAACATCAAGCACCGTCGCACCGCGAACTGGCTCGGCGAGTCGAACCGCTTGCCTTCGCCACGACTGATCGAGCCAGAAAGAGTGCACGCGATTGTTGATGTCGTATGCGTGAGCGATCGCAGTGAACATTTCGCGAACACGCTCTGCCTTGTCGTTGCGACCATGTGGATTTCCTTTGAGTGCATTTGCATCCCAACCAGAAGTTTTCGTATCTGGCAAACGTGGTAAGGCATTTTCGACTGGTACAACCGGTGGTGGGATTTCGCTCAAAGGTGCCATTTCATGATCCTAGCCTCACTTCGTGTGCCTGATAAATGATCTCGAAGGAGCAGATAACGCTTTGGAAGTCAATTTCCCGCTCACAATTTGCTCTCGGACAAGAGCGGACGATGAGATATGCATGACAAACGCAACAAAGAACGTGCAGATGAATTTGGAAATTGCTCTTGAAAGACTTCTTCAACTTTGTGTTTCAGGTGACAGAGTTGCAACAAGAACATTCATAGAACAAGTTCAATTGCACGGATACTCTTCGATACAACTCTCGAATGAATTGTATTGGCCGACCATGCAGACGATCTTTCGAATGTGGCGCCAAGATCAATTGACTATGTTGGCGCATCAATATTCAACGAGAATTCTCCGGATGTTGGTCGATCAAGCTCAGGCTGGATATGAACAAGCACCGCGCAATGGCCGAACAATTCTCTGTGTGTGTGGAGGGAATGAGTCCGAAGATCTCGCAGGACAATTGTGCAGTGATCTTCTTGAAGCGAGTGGCTATCAAATTTTCTTTGCAGCTGGCGGCGTGGCGAATGACGAACTCTTGTCCGAGATCAGTCAACGTCGACCAGATGCAGTTGTGGTCTTTGCTGCATCCGCTTCCGACGCGCCAAAGATTCGAGGTTTGATTGATGCCGTTCGAATCAGGCAAGCGAATCCGGGGATGCCGATCATTTGTGGTGGTGGAGTTTTTGCCAGAGCACCAGGGCTTGCGGAAGAAATTGGAGCAGATGCGACAGCCGATGATCCATTCGCGGTCGAACGAATGGTCCGCGGCGCACTTGCATCCCCTCAAACAAGGGCTGCGCCAGTTGCAGTTCATGTCGCTTCGCATCGACGCCGTGCAGCCGTAGCATGATCGAAGTGAAGTCAGCTCCTCCAGATTCGATCCTCCTGCGTGCTCGTCGGCATGGGATTTGTGCTGAATTTTCGAGGAATCTGCAAGAGCGGTGTGGGTGGAAAGAGGGGGAAAAGCTTCTGATTGGATTGAGTGGTGGTGCAGATTCGACAGCGCTTTTGCTCCTTGCTGCTGTTCTTGCACGGCGCGATAAAAAAACTTTTGAAATCAATGCGGTGTATGTGCACCATCATTTGCGATCTGAGGCAGATCGTGAAGTAACGCACTGTGCAAATTTGTGTGCGCAGTTAGGGATTGCGTTTTCTGCTGTTGATGTTCATCCCACACACGGGAAGAGCGGGCTTGCAGCAGATGCGCGTCGATTGCGTCATGCCGCACTGGCTGCGTCTGCGGTTCAGAGTGATTCCAATTGGATTTTGTTGGCGCATCACAGCGATGATGTTCTTGAAACGCTCTTGATGCGAATTGGCCGAGGCGCTGGAAACCGCGGACTGACGACTATTCCTTGGGTGCGGCGATCTGCGCCAAAGAGTTCAATACAAGTTGCGCGTCCACTGCTTTCGTTCAGTCGATCCCAGATCGAAGAGTTCTGCCGACACTGCGAAGTCTCTTGGTGTCATGATGTAAGTAATTCAAACATAAAGTCGGCACGTGGACTATTGCGGGATCAGATTGTTCCAACTCTGCGTGAGCGCTGGCCTGGTATCGCACAGCATGCTCTTCATGCATCTGAGGCGGCTCGTAGTGGCGAGTGGGCTTTGAAGCAAATTGCAATAATGGATGGTTGGACTCATTCAGAAATTCCGAGAAAACTGCTGAAATCACGAGGCCCTGAACTTTCGGCTGCGCTCTTGGCAAGCGCTTTACGCCAGCGATCAATTTTAATTTCATTGCGAATGATTCGGCAAGTTGTAGATGCGGCATGTGATCGAACTTTGCGACCGCGAATGTTCCATGAAAATGGGGTCACTCTTTCTCTCACTGCGCGCATGTTGAGAATCTCACAGGCGACTGTCTGAAATGAAACAGTCATTGCCCAGATGCTGGTGAAGTCGCTGAAACGGTCGGCTCGCCTAAACAGGTTTTCCAATCGCTATCTGTCGTACAGGTGACGCGTCCTTCTTCGACAACTAAAACTGTCGGAGGTTTCAAGATATACAACTTGCCTTCAGGCAATTTCAACCGCTGACATCCTTCGCAAGGGACTGGTCCCAGATCGTCGCCAATGAGTGCGGTCGAGCCTGGAGCGGGTGGAATTTCGATGGCGATCACTTTGACATCTGGGCGCGCAACGGTGAAATACTTTTCAAAAAGTTCGCGGCAGTGACTGCATTCTGGGCTGTACAAAATGATTATGCATCGCCCTTCGAGCGTGAGTGCGGTAAGGATTGGAAGCAGCCTGGAAAGTCCAGTATCTGGCAGAGTTCGTCCTTGCCACTGCACATAATCCAGTAAGACGCTGTTTTCTCCAACCGATTGTTGCTTTGAAGATGCGGTCATTGCAAGTGGAATTCGGACTGAAATTCCGATGGCAACCACCCAGATTGCGAAGATTCCAGCGCCGATCCAGAATGCACTGCGAGAAGGTGCAACTTCGACTGCGTTCGATTTGTCAATGAGCAAGTACAGACCGAGTGAGATCAAGAGGCCGATAGCGGGAAAAAGAAGTGGCGCAAGACCTGCGCCAGCAGGGGTTGATGCCATGACGGATGCAAGCGTCGCGACGCAACAAAATGCGTAGGTCACCAATCCGATTCGTGAGAGGAACGAACCAAAAAGTTTTCTGCCGAAGAGCAAGAGTGAAACTGCGACTGCGAACAGAAGGCCGATCACCAACTGAGCTGATGAGATGGGAGATAGACCAATTCTCAGCCCAACGTTGCTCGTCCAAAGTGGCATCCACGCAGTTCCTCCCTGTATCCACGTGATCGCAGTGATGATCAACAGGAGGGGAGTCAAAATTCGAATAGTAAAGTGTTTCATTTAGGAAAGAACTTGGGTGAGTGTGGAAAATTTATGGAGCCATGCAGCGTTCGACTGCAGCACGGTCTTCAGGATCGGTCACGACGATCTTGACAATTCCGTCAGTGATTTTCAATAAAACAGGCGTGGTCAAAACATAGTCTGGGCCTTTGAAAAGTTTTCGCTGTTGACACTCAGAACAGGGCATTTCCATTGAAGCGGCGGGATCTGTGTCTGGGATTGCAATTGTCAATGTGGGCGTCTTCAGCGGTCCGGAGAAATAGTTTTGTAGAAGCTCATGGCAATGTTCGCAGTCTTCTCTATAAAACATGACAAGCCATGTACCGGTGTTGATGGACGGCGGTGGTGCCGGAGTCATCAATCGAGCAAGGTCTTGTGTGTCTAATCGAGTCCCGACCCACTTGGCAAACTCTGGAACATAATATGGAGCGGCTTGTTTTGGAAAGCCAGGCCACGAAATTTGGGGATTTGATGTTGTGGTGTTGGTTGTCGTTGATGGAACTATTGTCGTCACACTTGTTGTAGGTGAGGGGGGAACAACAGTTGGGATCGAACTCGATTGTTCATTGTCTATGGGCATCACAATCTCGGCACGATTTGGCACAAGCATGACGACACACAATGAAATCACGGACAGCATCGCGCCCCATGGCAATCCAGAACTTATTGACAACTCTGGAGAATTTCGGGTTCGCTTTGAGAAGAGAGCAAGCACGAGAAGGGTCGCGTCGATTCCTAGCATCATCACTGGATTTGGCCCGCTTGCTCCAAAGCATCCACATGAACCTTTCATTGCTTGTGCGAATCCACCTTTCTGAAACTCAGGAAGAATCATCAACAGCAAGATGACGCAGAAAAGGGAGAGGACAGCAATTGCAATCGAGCGAGCAAGTCGCGGCATACACAACATGGCGGCAACAAGCAAAAATTCACCAAGAATGATCAGACGTGTCGCAGTATCAAGCCACGCAGTTCCAGTAAACCCCCCAAAGCCATCCATACTCTGCACGAGAGACAACACAGGAAGGGGAAGCAACTTTGGATTGCGTTCAATTAGTTTATAGATTGCACCCGCCAACAACCAAAGTGGAATTGCAAAACGACAGGTGCAAAAGTAAAGGAGATGACGGTTCATGATCGTATGGTTCTCTATTTCATTCGCAGGAAGTTCAGAGTCTGCTCGGTGGAATGGGAATTTGGTGCCTTTGGAATCGTCACTTCAAGCAGGTTCGAGGCTTTCACAAAGAATATGGATAATCATTTGATGGATTTCTTGGACTGCGGCGCCATCGACTCCTGCGACAACTATTGGAAGGTCGCACAACGCACGAGCTTTTCCGCCATCTGCTCCCAGAAGCCCGATCGTTCCTGCGCCCCGCATTTTTGCTGCTTCAAGTGCGCGAAGAATGTTTGGACTGTTTCCGGATGTCGAGAGAACGATGAGTTGATCTCCCTTTGAAGCGAGTCCTTCGACTTGACGGGAATAGATATGATCGAATCCGAAATCGTTTCCAATGCAAGTCAATGCAGTCGTGTCGGCGCAAAGGCAAATTGATTTCAGTGGGGCACGTGATGAACGATAACGGCCGATGAGTTCTTCAGAAAGATGGAGCGCTTCTGCGGCGCTGCCACCATTTCCACAAGTCAGGATCATGTGCCCATTTGCAAGTGCAAGTTGTACGCTTTTGATGAGCGCAGTCAGTTCTTGCCGCATTGCACCAAGGTTTCCAAGCGCAACTTTCGCTTGATCAAGTCGGTGTTCGATGCAGGCTTCGGCGGTCCGTGCGGAAGGTGACATATTCGCAGTCTAGTGTGAATGCGCATGTTCATCGAGCACTCTTGAAAAGTAAGAGTGATGTGCGCTTTGACTCGCGAGATTGGCTAGGCTTCTGTCCCTCGATTGGAGTTCAACATCGCACGCCATACTTTTCACAAGCAATCATCAATGCCAGCATCGCGATCTGCGCTTGCTGCTTGGCACTTTTCTCCTGGCGCGATCAATCGATTGCTGCCACCCTGGCAGGATGTGCAAATCGAGCAGAACGAACCGCTTAGGGATGGTTCACGAACTGTTCTTGGACTGAAGGTTGGGCCGATCCGGATTCGATGGGTCGCTGTGCATGAACAAGTAAAACCTGGGGAGCAATTTATTGATCGATCTATTCAGGGTCCATTCAAGCAGTGGGTTCACGAGCATTCATTCTTGGACAAGGGCGCTCTGCAGAGTGATCTGCGAGACAGCGTCGAATATCAGTTGCCGTTCTCTCCGATTTCCGACATTTTTATGGGCTGGAAAATTCGCAGTGATCTCGCGCAGATGTTCGCATTCCGACATCGGCGGACTCGAGACGATCTCGCTCGTCATTCACAGTATTCGGATCGTCCGCGCAGAACGATTGCGGTGACAGGTTCCACAGGGGCAGTTGGTCGGGCACTCTGCGCGTTTCTTTCCACGGGTGGTCATCGAGTTCTTTGTCTTGTCCGCGGTGGATCAACCCTTGGTCCCGACGAGGTTCGTTGGAATCCAACGGGAGAGTGGGATGCCAGCAAGCTCGAAGGAATTGATGCTGTCGTGCATCTTGCCGGCGCAAATATTGCAGAAGGAAGATGGACTGCGGCGCGCAAGAAAGTGATCTTGGAGAGTCGAGAGTTGGGCACTCGAAGTTTGAGCGAGGCAATCGCAAAATTGAATCGTCCCCCATCGGTGATGATCTGCGCTTCTGGGGTTGGATTTTATGGCAACCTTCAAGACGGTTTGGTTGATGAAAGTGCGCCAAACGGCAGTGGTTTTCTTGCTCAAGTGACCCAGGCGTGGGAGTCCGCATTGCAACCTGTCCAGTCTCGTGGAATTCGTGTTGTTCGAATGCGAATTGGGATTGTGTTGAATGCACGAACTGGAGTGCTTGGAAGTATGCGTCTTCCATTTCTCTTTGGAGCTGGCGGTCGCGTGGGAAGTGGCCGTCAAGGAATGAGTTGGATTCATCTCGATGATCTTGTCGCTGCGATTCAATTTGCAATTGAAGAGAAAACTGTTTCAGGTGCAGTGAATGCAGTCTCGCCGCGTCCAGTCGCGCAGATTGATTTCGCTCGAGCGCTTGCAAGAGTGCTTCATCGTCCATGCATTGCGCCATTACCCGCACCGATCGTTCGACTGATGTTTGGAGAGATGGGCAGCGAGCTCTTGCTTTCTGGTCAGTTCGTTCATCCCAAAGTTTTGCTTGAGCATGGATTTCGATTTGGATACGCCACGATTGATGATGCGCTCAGCTTTGCATTTGGAAAAATGAAATGAAACCAGAACCGCAATCGCGCCCAGTCATTGTTTGGTTTCGTCAAGATCTCCGTACTGATGATCATCCAGCGCTTCATGCCGCATCACAGGGAGGTCGTGTGGTTATTCCTGTTTTTATCTGGGATCCAAAGAGTGAAGGAGCATGGCCAGTCGGTGGCGCATCGAAGTGGTGGCTTCATTCTTCGCTTGCTTCTCTGGGGAAAACGCTTTCAACTTTAGGATCCCCGTTGATTCTTCGGCAGGGCCCACCAGAAAAAGTGCTCGCAGAAATTGCGAAGGCGACTGGTGCTGCTGGAGTCCACTGTTCGATGCGTTACGAGCCGAGTGCGAAAGCGCAAGAAGCTTTGGTCAGGAAGGAACTGCTCGCAGTCGAAGTTTCATTTGCTGCGCACGCAGGAACTTTGATGCACGATCCAGCTGCGATTCGTACTGGATCGGGTGTGCCATACAAGGTCTACACGCCATTTGCGAAGGCGTATCGCAACACGATGAGCAGTGATCCGCCGCTCTCTTCGCCGAAAATATTGAAGGGAAGTGACGCAAAGATTCCCAGCGATTCTTTGGATGATCTGAAACTTCTTCCTGCGATCGATTGGGCGAAGACCATGCGCAAGTGGTGGCAACCTGGCGAAGAAGGCGCACGCAAACGATTGTCAAAGTTCACTCTTCAGGCGGCGCAGGCGTATGGCGAGAATCGCGATATACCAGCTGAAGATGGTTCATCAAGGCTGAGCGCGCATTTGCACTGGGGCGAGATTTCGCCCCGACGTATTTGGAATGAAGTATCGAAGTCTCCTGCGGCCACTTCGATTGGTGCGCAAAAGTATCTTGCGGAGATTCTCTGGCGAGACTTTGCATATCACGTCATGTCAAACTTCCCACGCACTGCGGAGAATCCGCTGCGACCGGAGTTTGAGCGCTTTCCGTGGGAACCCTCTGCTGAGCGGTTGAAAGCGTGGAAGCGTGGTCAGACGGGATATCCAATCGTGGATGCGGGTATGCGGCAACTCTGGGCAACTGGCTGGATGCATAATCGAGTTCGGATGATCGTCGCAAGTTTTCTGGTGAAACATTTGTTGCAAGATTGGCAGGAGGGAGCGAAATGGTTTTGGGAGACGCTTGTTGATGCGGATCTTTCGAGCAATTCGCTTGGATGGCAATGGAGTGCGGGATGCGGTGCAGATGCTGCGCCATACTTTCGAATCTTTAATCCGATTTTGCAAGGTGAAAAGTTTGATTCGCAGGGGACGTATGTGCGCGAGTGGATTCCTGAATTAGCAAAAGTTCCTAATGAATTCATTCATCAGCCATGGAATGCGCCGCCTTTGGTTTTGCTTCAATCGGGAGTGGAGTTTGGTGAAAATTACCCCGCGCCAATTGTTGATCATGTGACTGCGCGAAATCGAGCGTTGGCGGCGTTGAGTGCGTTTGGGAAGCAGTAAAATGCCATTGTGAGTTTCTTGGCGAAGCCCCGGATACAGCCACGGATATAGCCCCGGATACAGGCCCATATACAGCCCCAGATACAGCCCCAGATACAGCCACAGAAATGCATAAGAGGGCAGCCGTGAAAAGATCCCGCCGGGCTCAGACAGTCCTCGGCGACCGACACGATCCGATTTGTGATTTTTTTCGCAAGTACCGTCGGTCGCCTGCGGAACTCGCCCGGCAGAATTTTTCAACGGCTGGAAGCGCAAACAGATGCGCTGCGGAATCGAGTTAAGGAAATGCACACGTTGGCAGCCGTGAAAAGATCCCACCGGGCTCAGACAGTCCTCGGCGACCGACACGATCCAGTTCGCGAAATTTTATTGCAAGTGCAGTCGGGGGGCCTGCGGAACTCGCCCGGCAGAATTTTTCAACGGCTGGAAACGCAAACAGCTACGGATGCAGCCGCGGAATCAGTCGAAACAGTTATTGAAGTTGATTTCAGTTGGTATTCGAAGAGAGCATTTTTTGTTTTTGTCTCCAAGAATCCAAAAAGGGCAGAATCGCGGGAATCGCAGCGACTGCGAGCAGCCCCCACACGATTGCAACAGTCCATCCGCCTCCTCCCAGCAGAAAACCGCAGAGTCCCGCTGCAGGTCCAACGACATATCCAAGTCCGATGAGCGCTTCGTGCATTCCTCCCGCATCAATTCCTGCGCTTCCAACGCGTAGTGCGTAATAGAGAGCAGCGTAATAGATAATTCCGTGACCCGCGCCGAAGAGCGCAAGACCGATGACGATGAACGGCATAGATGGAATCGTCACGACGATTGCAAAGCCGCTCGCAAGCAGAATTGATCCTGCAAGCAGCGTGCTCCATCGTCCATGCCAGAAAGAAATGTGGGCCATAAGTGCTACGACGACAACACGCATGCTCAACCAGACTGAAGTCAGAGGTGTTTCGCTTGTCGCTTCAAGTTTTAATCGATCAAGCAGATATGGCATCAGAGGACTCAACGCGCCAACGAGCAGATATGAAGCGGGCAAAAGAATTCGCGCGCTTTTCAAATGAGATTTGTAATCAGCCGGAGCTTCTTCCGCAGGTGCGTGGTGATGTCCGGGATGAGACGGCACAAACCAAAGACACGCCATCGAAAGCAAACTCATTGGCAGAATTGCAAAGAGTGCAAGCCGAGGATTCATCCATCCCTCGTTTTGCTGCAGAGGCGCCATTAAAAAGAGTGCCAATGAAACAGAAGTCATCCAAACAATGCACCATTGTCCGATTGCTTTTCGCGTTTGCTGCGCGCTTCTCCCCGCTGCGACATACGACTCGATAATTGGCCAAAGGCACGCTCCAGTGAAACTGGTGACGATCGCGATGACGATCAGCCCAACGCTTGAAGATCCGACATAAATCAGTGGCGCAACCAAGACCTGAATCAAAAACAGGATCATCATCACCTTGCGAGCGTTGAGTTTTCGTTCAAATCTTCGAACAAGTCTGCCACAATACAGAGCAGAGAACGCATAGATCGCACCAGTGACGATGTACAGCGCGTATGTTTGTGATGCCGAATAATGAAATTCATTGGAGGTGATAAACCCCAACCCATTCCAAAGGACGCCAGTTGCAAGAGAATTTAGAAACGTAATCGCCTTGATTCCGAGGCTTCCTCGATGCGTCATTCGCTCCACGATTTGATGCCTGCCGTGAGACCCGCCAGGGACCAACGTCGTGTCTTTGGGGATCAAATCTTGCGGCATGAAATCGTGAGGCTAGCCCCGCTGTGGGTTTGGTGGGGTTAGAATTGAATGAGAGTCTTCGTAGCTCAATTGGATAGAGCGTTGCCCTCCGAAGGCAAAGGTTGTGCGTTCAAGTCGCACCGAGGACGTTTTGGGAGATTTGTGAGAGAAGTTGATGCATAAAGTGAAGAAATATTGCAATTCGTGCAATGTTTATTTGCGCAGTGCTTTGGAATCCGTATAGTTTGAGTGCAGATATAGACTGTTTGATTAAAGGGATAAAAAAAATGCGTGACACTTCAATATCTAGGGGAAGCCGCTTGGTGAAGAGACAAGCCCTGAGTTTTGCATTGCTCGCGTTGACTTTTTCTGCACCCTTTCATTGTGTTGATTCGCTCTATGCAAGAGCCCCCCAAGCTATCCCCCTCGACCAACTCGACGCGCCGGTTGGTGGGGCATCTACCGACATGTTTGGACAATCTATTTCTATGAACACCGACTTTGGTGCGGTCGGTACACCTGGACTAAATGTGACAGTGGGTGGCGTTGTTCAGTTGAAACAAGGCGGGGTGCATATTTACAATAATGCCGGCAATGGAATTTTTAATTTTCAAGGGACACTGACTCCGAGCAATGGAACCGCGAATGATGGTTGTGGGATGTCGGTCGCTGCGTTGCCTGGATGGGTTGTTGCGGGGGCACCTGGGCGAAATATTGTCACCTCCGCCGTACCGCCGAATCAACTCCAAGCAGGGATTGTTTGGGTGTGGAGATATGGCGCGGCGGGGTGGGAGTTTCCTCCTTTCGAGTTGCAGCATCCAGATCCAAAGTCAATCGACCTCTTCGGATCATCTGTCGCTCTGAGCCAACAGAGTGTCGACGGAATCGTCCGCAGCACAATTGTTGTTGGAGCCCCAGGAGACAACGTTATCTATACCGATTGTGGATCGGTTTGCGTCTTTGAGTGGAACTTGTCGTCTCAGCAGTGGGATCGAACTGCATTCATTTCGCCTCCAACGATTGCAGGTGAAGGTCCAGAACTGATTGCATATGGATTGTTTGGAAGTTCTGTCGCAATCTCTGGCGACTACATGGTCATTGGAGCAAAGAGACAAACGCTGGGCGTCAGCAAGCAAGGAACTGCTTTCGTTTTTCGGCGAAATACGCTTTCTAATCCTGCTCCAAATATTCTTCAGATCAATCCTGCATGGGGTGATTGGGTTCTTGTTCAACGACTCACAGCCCTGACGCCACTCCCCGATGAAGCATTTGGAACATCAGTCAGCCTTTCTGCCTGGAACTTATGCGTTGGTGCGCCGGGTGGATCTACTTCTGCAGGTTCCGTTTCCATTTATGATTTAGACAATTCTCAGGGGAGATTTGTTTTTGATGCACAACTTTTCGCTGTGAGCGGACATGCGGGCGATCAATTCGGCGCGTCTGTCGTACTGAAGTCTAGTGCTCTTCTGATTGGTGCTCCTGGAGTTGATGCTGGAGCGGGTTCGACTCAACTTACAAACCGAGGACTTGCGTATGTGTTCACTCGGGATTCGACAAGTTGTCAAAATTGGGAACAAGGACTTTCGTATTTTCCTCCTCCAAATGCAAATGTCGCAGAAGCAGCTTTCGGCTCGGCAATTGATTTGACGTCGGATGATGTTGCTATTTCAGCTCCCAAGGGCGACAATCAACAGTTGGGTCAAGGAGTCGTTTTTACATTTGTATTGAACACCATCAGTTGTCCCACGGATTTAAGTGGGGATGGTGGTGTAAGTGCTGAGGATATTTTAATATTGTTCTCACATTGGGGTGGATGCGGATCCGATGATCAGGTTGCTGATTACAACAATGACGGTTGTGTGGATGGTGTTGATTTGACATTTATTTTCGAAGCATGGGGTGCTTGTATCTGCGGGGACTAAAGTGGGAGTTGAACATCATTCCACGGAGTAAACTCTGTGAATGCAACTCTCTGAATTCCAATCATTCATTCGATCGCGTTATGACGAGACTGATCGCGCACGTGGACCTTCTAAAACATTTGTTTGGTTCGCTGAGGAATTTGGCGAATTGGCGCACGCGATCGGCAAGCATGAACGAGGTGATGGCGATCCAGCAAATTTGCGCGAAGAATTCGCCGATTGCTTGGCGTGGATGTGCACGCTTGCAAACATTTGCGATGTGGATCTCGAACAAGCGATTCGCGAAAAATATTTAACAGACGGTGGACCGAAAGGCACGAAATGACTTCTGTGTGCGGAGTCTGCGCTATCCACGAAAACGAAAGACTCGGCGAACTTATCGCATGGGAAAGTGAGCGATGGATTCTTCGACATCACGCTGCTCCGGCCCCATTGGCTGGCTGGTTTCTGTTGGACACGAAGCGACATGTCGCAAGCGCCGCGGACTTTGACGCTCTTGAAGAGGCAGAATTCGCTCAAGTACTTGGTGCTTCGATGCGCGCAATTCGCAGTGCGGTTGAGGTTCCTCGTGTCTATGTGATTCTGTTTGGCGAAGGCGCGCAACATGTGCATGCGCATCTCATTCCGCGCAATCCTTCGCAGTCTGGCACAGCAGCGTGGGAAATTGCTGATTGGTATCGCGCCGTTGATTCTGGAAAGCGCGCCGCCGCGCCATCACATGAAGTTGAGCGTGCAGTGCAACGAGTTCGAGAAGAAATGCGGACAGCCGTTACGATTTGATTTGATTGTCTGAGCTTGCAGCATGTGCCGCTGCAGTTCCTGCAACGAATCCGCTTGCCCAAGCCCACTGAAAACTGAATCCTCCGATTCGACCATCGACATCGAGCATTTCACCACAAAGAAAAAGTCGTGGACATTTCAGACTTTCAAGTCGGTCGATGTTTAGTTCAGCCAAGGGCACTCCTCCAGCTGTCGTTTCTGCGGCTGTAAATCCGCGCGTTCCACTGGGTATGACTTCGCATGCAGTCAGGCTTCGTACAAGCGAACTGCGTCTTTCACGCGTCATTTGTTGCACTCCACTTGCTGGATCGACGGCAGCTTGCAAACACGCGGCACGAAGAAATCGCTCTGGAAGTCGTCCTCGAAGAAAAGCCAAAAGACTTTGCCCTTTCGTTTGCACCAGTTCCTGCTCGAGCGATTCCGATCGAATGCCTGGCATCCAATTGATTTTCAGACGTGCGTTTTTATCGATGTCCAAAAGGTGAAGCCAGTGTCTGCTGACATCGAGCACTGCGGGCCCGGAGAGACCGAAA
This sequence comes from uncultured bacterium, assembly GCA_903961015.1. GTDB lineage: Bacteria > Planctomycetota > Phycisphaerae > Phycisphaerales > SM1A02 > F1-60-MAGs104. The sequence goes on along the minus strand of CAJCCX010000262.1, from coordinate 1,482 downwards.
TGTGCGCAAAGTACTGCACCGCAAACGGGAGCAATTGGCTTGCCAGCAACATCGCGGGCTGGCGTGCCATCAGCACGAATCGCAGTTAATTCTGCGGGAAGTGCGAGACCGCTGAGCGCCGTCAGCCAATGATCGCTTTGGAGAGTGAGTGGAACAAGAGCGGGGACGACAAGAGGGGTGATCGAATGTCCCAGGGATCGAGCGATTGTGAAACCGTGGCCGTCTGATCCAGATTTTGGAAGGCTCATACCACCCATACAAAGGATGACGGTGTGAGCGAGCATTTTCTCTTCACCGAATTGAATCTGGAAGCCACCATCAACTTGAACAACACTTTCAACTCGCCGAGGGTGAAGAATTTTCACTCCTGCTGAATGCGCAGCACTCACCAGCGCATCGAGCACACTTCGAGCTTTATCAGTGGTGGGAAAAAGTTTTCCAGTTTCCTCGCGCTTCAGTTCAACCCCACATTCCGCAAAGAAATCTATTGTTGATTCGACTGGGAATCGGCGCAGAATTCTTTTGATCAACTGCGGTGAGCCGCCTGAATAGTCCTCTTCATCAACTGCGTGGTGCGTGACATTGCATCTGCCGCCGCCTGCAACAAGAATCTTTGCACCAAGTGTTCGAGCGCCGTCGATGGCAACGACTTGAAGAGTGGGTTCTTCGCGAGCGGCCCAAATTGCGGCGAATAGTCCCGCTGCGCCTGCACCAATGATTGCAACATCAGCGCGAGGGTGAGAGAGAGTGTCAGCGCTCGATTCGTTCACGGCTTCGCAGAGAGAGTAAAACTCTCCTCGATATCGCGGAATTTCTCGCCGCTGTATTTCACTTTGACTACAGCGCCAACTTTTCCTTGCACGATGAATCGAAAAGTTTCTGTCGAAAGTCCAGTGATTCCTCCTTCGACGGCGAGTTCCTGTGGATTGAATCGGACGGGCTCGAATGTGGTCCCAAGTCGTTGACGCATTGGTCCAGCGGAGACAACAGTGATGTTCGCCCCATCGACTGTCAATCTATCTGGCATGCCGATGTGCTTGCGCTCTGCACGCACAGTACGGGTGGGAATGCGGCGATCATTCGCGATTTCAATCGTGATCATCCAAAGCCCGTCGCTCATCTGCTTGATGAGAATCGGCTGAAATCGAAGCAGTGGCATCTGCTCGGCATGAAAAGCAGTGAAGGCAAAGTTGCGATGCGCTTCTTCTTCCAACATAAAAGGCGGCGGAATTCGGCTTGACCATTTATTCCCACCGCCGATCAAGACAGTTCCATATTCGGGATGCTGCATTTCTTTCCAGTCTGTCGTTGTCTGTCCAAAGAGCAACCGATCGCGCCAACGAGTCATCTGTTCTGGTGAAGGGTCAGATCCATTTTGCAGAATACGTTTGTCACTCCAGAGTTCGTTTGTGAAGGTAATGACACCGAGTGATTCGGCAAGCCAATTCACAAATCCGCCGTGAACCGTATAGAGATCTTGAT
>CAJCCX010000261.1 GCA_903961015.1 uncultured bacterium | reverse complement strand
GCTCGCTGCGGCAAAGGTCACGATGCCACAGGCAATCGAAATGGCAATGAAGTCATCTGCAGGAACGGTTCTTTCAGCATCCGCCGCAGCCGATGGCGATAAGGTGACATACGAAGTGATCTGCGCAGTCGGCGGAGTTCCACAACGCATTTTGATTGATGGAATGACCGGCGCAATCACGTGCATCAAACTTTCGCCACTTGATGCGATCGTCAAAGCATCTGCGAAAGTCAACGGAGTTGTTCAGAGTGTTTCTGGTGACTTCGGTGCGAATCCTCCTACATATTTTGTATCGCTTTTCGCTGCTGGAAAGATCCACACTGTTGTCGTAAATGCAACCGACGGTTCGATTATTTCCGATACTGCTCGTGGGCAATTGCCAGGCGTTGATACAGATGTTGAAATGGTCACCCTGCCCGATGGATTGAAGTACATCGACATAGTCAAAGGGACGGGTCCGATGCCTTCTGGGCCGAGCGCTGTGGTTGAAGTGCACTACACCGGATATCTGGTCGATGGAACGAAGTTTGATTCATCAGTCGACCGTGGCACGCCCGCTTCATTCCCTCTTGCAAACGTGATCAAGGGCTGGACTGAAGGCGTTGGCTCGATGAATGTTGGCGGCAAGCGCAAACTGATCATTCCATACGCTTTGGCTTATGGTCCTGCTGGACGACAAGGCGCAATTCCACCGAAAGCAACATTGATCTTTGATGTAGAACTTCTCAAGATCGTGAGTGATTCTGGACCAACTCCTGCTACTGCTCCTGCAACAAAATAATCCCCATACTTACATTGAGCCCAAATATTGAGCCCAGATATTGAGGCCAAGGTCTTCGCAGCTCAAGCGATGAACTTAAGGCCGCATCGGTGATGTATTTGGTGGCAACTCAGGCGTCGCTTTCTTCGCAGTTCGGGCTGGAGCTGACTTGATTAGATCATCTGCCATCTGTCCGATCTCTGCATCGCGAGCTTCCATTTTTTCCTTCAGGCGCACAGCGGCATCTCTAGATTTTCCAAAGGATGATTGGCTGCCGCCTTCAGGAATTGTGTCAAATGTTTGTTGTTTTGGAGCGCCTGCTGGGGCAATTGGCGGCCGCTTCGATTGACCTCGATCAACACTCGGCTCGCAACCCAGTGTGATCACTGCGATCAAAGTCAGCGATACTTTTATCGCAATATTCCCTGAAAATCGAATCGAGTGGTTTTTCGTCATGCGCAAATGCTATCCATTGATCAAGCCGACCCAAGTGATTCTGGATTGAGTCCCGACAAGTCGGCGACTATGAAGCGCCCATCTTTGCGAATGATTTCGTCATCGAAAGAGATGGTTCCGCCGCCAAACTCAGGTCGTTGGATGCAAACGATGTCCCAGTGGACCTGACTTCGATTTCCATTTTCCGCCTCTTCATAGCACTGACCTGGGGTGAAGTGAAAGCTTCCAGCAATTTTTTCGTCGAAGAGAGTGTCCTGCATCGGAGTCAAGATGGCAGGATTGAATCCCAAACTGAACTCGCCGATATATCGCGCGCCTTCATCTGAATCCAAGATGCTGTTGAGTTTTTCTTGGTCTCCATCGCAAGTCGCCTTGATGATTTTCCCTTTGACGAATTCGAAGCGGATATTTGCAAAGCTGCAACCTTGATAAAGGGTTGGTGTGTTGTATTGCAAGATGCCTTCGACGCTGTCGCGGATCGGAGCGGTAAAGCACTCTCCGTCTGGAATGTTGCGCTCGCCAGAGCAGGGGACAGCACCGACATTTTTGATTGAGAATTTCAGATCAGTCGGCCCTGGACCTTTGATATGCACTCGGTCCGCCTTTTTCATGCGTGCAACAAGTGGTTGTACCGCGCGATCCATCTTTGCATAATCCACACAGCAGACGCGGAAATAATAATCCTCGAAAGCAGAAGTGCTTGTCTTGGCAAGTTGCGCCATGCTGGGACTTGGCCAGCGAAGCACGACCCACTTTGTGTGCTTGACGCGCCGTTCGAGATGGACTGGCTTCTGATAATTCGCGCCAATGATTTTCATTTGCGCCTCAGCCATGCCAGACATTTCATTGGCATTATGCGCGCCACGCAAGCCAACATACGCCTGCATCTTGGTCATGCGGTGCAGATCGCATTCCGCCCACGCCTTGATGCCTTCGACTGATGTGTTTTCTTGCAGGGTTCGCAAGACCCGGGTGGAGCGCATTTCGACATGCGGATTTCCGCCTGCCTTCTGCGCGGCTTCGACAAGAGCGATGACCATCTCTTCGGGAATGTCGAAGGATTCGATCAGAATGTTTTCGCCAGCTTTCAGTTGGCAGGAATGATTGACAATAGTCGAGGCGAGGATTTGGAATCGTGGATCGTTCATAGTGTGATGAGGGATTGAAGTCGAAGAGGAGAGAGTTCGTCAAGGTGATGGACAATCAGGTCGGCGGCGGCAAGTTCTTCAATCGTGTGTCCTGCAGAACAGAGCGCGACGCATTTCATCCCAGCTCTGTGCGCTGCTTCGATGCCTGGAGCGGCATCTTCGATCACGACGCATGCATTTGGGCTCAATTGCAATCGGCGCGCGGCTTCCAAGAAAACATCTGGATGCGGCTTCCCTCGTGAAACGCAACCGCCAGTCACGATTGCATCAAACTGCGACGGTGACGCGCTGCCATTTGATTTCAGTTTCGACATCAAGCCAAGCATGAAATCGACATTGATTTGCGGAGCGCTCGAGCCGATCGCAAGTCGCCATGAATTTGCATGCAGCGCATCCAAGAGTTGGAAAGTTCCCGGCATGATTGGAAAGTTTTCGGCAACGAGTTCTCGAAAAGAATCTTCCTTGCGTATGGCGAGCATTTCGCTTGTCGCCGTGTCGGGCGCAGAATGGCCATTCTCTTCAAAGAGCGCTTGAATGATTGGCGAGTTCTGTCTGCCAAAGAAGCGCATAAAAAATTCTCGTGAGACTGGAATGCCGACAGATTCTCCCAGCGCGCGCCACGCAAGTTCGTGGCTGGCACAGGTGTCAACGAGTGTTCCATCGAGATCGAAGATTGCGCCTAAAGATTTCAAGGGTGTTGGTTCACGTCGAAGTCACACGTATCAATGCATTCACTGCGCGCTCGATGACATCGTTTGGTACGTCAAGATGCATGACCGCCCGCACACGGCGTGCTCCCATCGGAATCATTTGCACGCCAGATTGGTGAAGCTTTGCGCAGAAGTCGCGCGCGTCACCATATTTCTCATGAAGGGAAAAGAAAACCATGTTCGATTCGATTTGATCGATTGGGGGATCAACGGTGAGTCCAGCGATTTTCGCAATGTGTACGGCGAGAGTCTTTGCGCGTGCGTGATCTTCGCTCAGTCGGTCGATGTGATGGTCGAGCGCATAGATCGCCGCCGCGGCGAGGAATCCACTTTGCCGCATTCCTCCGCCGAACATCTTGCGAAATCTCCGTGCGCGTTCGATGAATGCGCTCGATCCAACAAGTGCGCTGCCGACTGGCGCTCCGAGGCCTTTCGAAAAGCAAACGCTCGCTGTGTCGGCAGATTCCAGGAATGCACGTGGTGAATATCCAGCAACGACACACGCATTGAAAAGTCGCGCGCCATCGACATGGACCGACAGTTCGTGCTCGCGTGCTGCGGCAGAGACGGAGCGAAATTGTTCAAGTGTCCACACAGATCCACCGCCTCGATTGTGCGTGTTCTCTGCGACGACAAGCCGAGATTTTGGCGAATGAATATCTCGATGTCGAATCGCAGCATGGACGGAATCGGCGTTAAAAATTCCACGAGGTCCATCGAGTGGTCGAATCATGCAGCCAGAAAGTGCAGCAGGGGCGCCAGTTTCATAATGAATGATGTGACTTTCGCCGTGTGCAATGATCTCGTCGCCTGCTTCACAGTGTCCCCGGATCGCAAGTTGATTCGCCATCGTTCCGCTTGGCACAAAGAGTCCGGCTTCTTTGCCAAGCATCAGGGCAATTTTTCTTTCGAGCGCTTGCACGGTTGGCTCGTCACCGAGTACATCGTCCCCAAGCGGCGCGGCCATCATCGCGATGCGCATCTCAGGCGTTGGTTGCGTGACGGTATCACTGCGAAGATCAAGAACGTTCATGGGAGTGATCCTAGCGGTCATCAGTTCTGCCGTCGGTCAATCAACTGTGCATTTGCGCCGTTCCTTCTATACCCTTCAAACTTATGGCGAAACGAGCAGTTGTTCTTGTCTCTGGGGGAATGGATTCCGCAGTTGTTCTTGCGTGGATGAAGCGCGAGGGCTTCGAGTGCATTGCGCTGAGTTTCGATTATGGCCAGCGACATCGAATCGAGTTGGAATGTGCGCGCCGTGTCGCTGTGAAGTGTGGAGTCATCGAGCATCTTGTGCAGAAAATGGATTTGCGCGCTGTTGGAGCGAGTGCATTGACCGCTGATATTGCCGTCCCCAAAGATCGTGAAGGCGCGCTCTCACACGGAGAGATTCCGATCACTTATGTTCCCGCGCGCAATACTCTTTTCTTGAGTTATGCATTGGCGCTTGCAGAATCGCGCGGCGCAAGCGACATTGCACTTGGAGTGAATACGGTCGATTATTCTGGATACCCAGATTGCCGTCCAGAGTTTCTCGCAGCGTTTACTCGTCTGGCAAATCTTGCGACACGCGCGGGCGTCGAAGCAACTGCTGCAGGCGAATCCGCGTTTCATATTCATGCACCGCTTGTCGCACTTTCCAAGTGCGAGATTGTCAAACTCGGCGCAGAGCTTGGCGTGGACTTTGCAATGACGATCAGTTGTTACGACCCCACAAGTGCTGGCGCTCCATGCAGAAGATGCGATGCATGTCATTTGCGTGCGCTTGGATTTGCTCAAGCACAACTCGTGGACACAGGTCAATCCGCAATAGCACGCTGAGTCGAGAAAAATTAGATGTCGAGATTTTTTACTTCAAGCGCGTGCTTTTCGATGTACGCACGTCGTTGCTCTACATTTTCACCCATCAATACGGTGAAGAGTTTGCTGGCTTCTGCCGCAGCTTCGACGGTGACACGTAAAAGGACTCGTCTTGCGGGATCCATCGTGGTTTCCCAGAGTTGCAATGGTTCCATTTCTCCCAGACCTTTGAAGCGCTTGATTTCGATTCCGCGTCGCCCACAATCGTGCAGAGTTCGCATGATTCCTGCGACATTGCTGCTTTCGGCGAGATCGGGCTCGCCCTTTTCTGGCGTGATCAACCAACCATACTTCGAAGGCATTTTTTCGCCAGTGACAGATTCTTCTTGCACCAATCCATAGTCGGCAATGTCAATTCCAACTTCAAGGAGTTGGATGAAAATTCGTTCGAGTTCTGCGGTCTCATGCATCTGACGCAGTGACGCGACGACGCCGCGCGCGGGAGCATCTGGTGTCTGAGGTGTTTTTTCCGCAGGCATTCCTCCAGCAGAAGCAAGTTCGTCAAGCACCATTCCACGCTCGGTCACCGCCGTATGCGCTTCCTCTTCACTCCATGCAAGCAAGTCCCCGCCGCTCCATACAACATGATGCGTTGGCAATCGATGCGCACCAGTAGGGTCGCTGCCGCGAGCTTCAAGCAATTTCTGGAATGGAATGCCGCGTCGCTGTGCAACTCCGGACAAATCTTCGAGTCGATGCAGAAGTCGGAGCGTCTTGCGCAGGACATCGCCATCGAGTGTTCGCACAGTTGCGCCGCGTTCGTCCCGCACTACGAAAACCGCATGTTTGAGAGCCAATTCTGCAAGCGTGTCGTTCATCTGTCGATCATTCAAAACATACTTGCTGGTCTTGCCGCGGATCACCTGATAGAGCGGGGGCTGTGCGATAAAAATCCGTCCCTGCCGAACAAGTTCGTACATCTGACGGAAGAGGAAAGTCAAAAGCAATGTGCGAATATGACTTCCGTCGACATCGGCGTCTGTCATGATGATGACACGGCCATATCGAAGCTTCGCAGGATCTAGGTCTGCTCCGATGCCACACTGGAGCGCCTGAATAAGCGTTTGGATTTCCTCGAACGCAAGCACCTTATCAAGCCTGCACTTTTCAACATTCAATAATTTTCCACGCAGCGGAAGAATTGCTTGATGCACGTGATCGCGTCCGCCTTTGGCACTTCCACCTGCACTATCACCTTCGACGATAAAAATTTCAGTGGATTCGACATCATCGCTGGAGCAATCAGAAAGTTTTTGTGGAAGTGCACTGTCGCCGAGCGCGCCCTTGCGCTTGATCAGTTCGCGCGCTTTTCGAGCAGCTTCGCGTGCTTCGGCAGCGAGTATCGCGCGTTGGCAGATCAGCTTTGCCTCGCGTGGATTCAGATCCATCCACGCAGTCAACTCTTCATTGACGGATGCGCTGACGAATCCTTCGATCTCTTCGTTGAGGAGTTTTTCCTTCGTCTGATTATTGAATTGCGGATTCGGCAACTTCACGCTGATCACTGCAGTCAAGCCTTCGCGCAGATCGTCGCCGCTTGGAACAAGATCTTTGAGAATGCCTTCGCGCTTGGCATAACCATTCACAACCCGAGTCAACGCAGACTTGAAGCCTTGGATATGAGTTCCACCATCCGGATTTCGGATGTTGTTGCCGAAGGCGAGCATGTTCTCGGCAGTTGCATCGGTGTATTGCAGGGCAATGTCGCATTCGAATCCGCGCTCGGCATCACTTCTACGAACTGCAATGCAAGAACTTTGCACGACTTTGCCTTCGTTGAGCCACTTCACATATGAGGCGATTCCCTCGGTGTCACGAAATGTGACGTCGCGAATAGTCCCATCAGACCCGACATGTTCGTCGACGAATCGGATGGTTACGCCTGGATTGAGAAATGCCAATTCGCGCAGTCGAGACTCGAGCGTCTCGGCACGAAATTGCGTGTCCGGGAAAATCTCTGGATCGGGCAGGAATGTCATCCGAGTTCCAGAACCAGCAACTCCAGATTCTTTGATCTTGTGAAGACGCTTAACGCATACGCCGCGCTCGAATGAAATTCCCCATGATGCTCCAGCTTTGTGTACTTCGACTTCGGTCCATGCGCTGAGTGCGTTGACGCACTTCACTCCAACTCCGTGTAGTCCGCCGGAAACTTTGTATGCGTTATTATCGAACTTTCCACCTGCATGAAGTTCAGTCAAGATGACTTCGACAGCGGGGCGGCCATTGATTTTCTGATTGTCGCTCTTCATCGGATCGACGGGCATTCCGCGTCCGTCGTCCACAACGGTGCAGGATCCATCGACACCTAAGCGCACGAGAACTTGCGTTGCAAAGCCGGCCATCGTTTCGTCGATGGAGTTGTCGACACACTCATAAACAAGGTGGTGCAGGGCGTTGAGCCCAGTTCCACCGACATACATTCCTGGACGCTTGCGGATTGCCTCAAGACCTTCCAGAACCTGGATATCTTCGGCGGTATAACGACTTTCGGATTCGGTGTGCGTGCTCATAATTTCAAGTATTTTCCAGAGAAAACTATCGTCATTATTCTACCTGAACCATACCCCAAGCGGTAGCGTAAATTGCAGTTCATGACGGTTTCAAGTCGATAAAAAACTCTCTGTCATATGACTAATTTGGATTCCAATTCAAGGCCCATTTCTGGGACCCAGGAAAATGCTTCGACCGTAGGGCGGCGAAATATTTTGATGCTTGGTTTGGGCCTTTTCGCGGGCTATGTTGCGGCTGGTTGCACGACGACGAGTTCGAAGACAGCAAGAATGCCTGGCCCAGTTTGGCCAGATCAGTCTCTTTTTTGCACGAAGCCGACGGTTTTGACTCCTGTCTTGCCCCCGCCAACTCCAACGCTCATCGGCGTCATTCCTCGAAGTGCATGGACGAAGGGAACTCCCGATGCGAGCAATATCGATCCGATGCTGCCGGTCAAGTGCATCACCGTCCACCATGATGGGATGTCACCTTTCACTGCGACGGATTTTTCTTCATGCGCATCGCGCATCGAGTTGATTCGCAACGGTCATCGAGGCAAGGGATGGGCTGATATTGGATATCACTTTGTAATCGATCGTTCGGGTCGCGTTTGGGAAGGTCGAGATATGCGATATCAGGGCGCGCATGTGAAGGATCAGAACGAGGGAAATCTCGGCATTCTGTGCGTCGGCAATTTCGATCAACAGACGCCGAGTATGGCGCAACTTGCTGCGCTGGATCGTCATCTGCGCGTTTGCATGCTGAAGTACAAGGTCAAGAGCAGGCAGGTGCTTTCACATCAGGAGTGGGCGAGTGCACATACTGCTTGTCCGGGGCGAAATTTGCAATCGAAGATGGACGGAATTCGCCGCTCAGTTGCGTGACCGCTTAGCCCAAGCGACTCTCGCGTCCCTTTCGCGCGCGCTCATCATCGGCATCCAACTTCGCCTGAAACTTTGGATCGCGCCGCTCCTGACGATTGACCAGTTTCCATGCACAAAAGCCTATTGCTGCCATGCTGACGATCGAGACGAGTATGGAAAAAAATGTATACACAGATTGACTCTAGTCGAGAACCTTCTGTTCAGATCGACTTTGTGCGGACTGTTCTGCGGACTGTTCTGAGAACCAAGGAGCGAGTGCGGAATATGCATGCGCATACCTCCGAGCGAGCGCAGGAAAGTAAGCGGCGTTAGGACCGACGCGAGTTGAATTCGATTCTTTGATGTGAGCAGTCGCACGATCGAAGTCCGGCCAGAGACCAACTCCAACGCCAGCGATGAGTGCACTGCCATACGCAGCACCGTCAGTCTGTTCGACAGTTGCGGTTGGCAAGTCGAATGCGTCGGTCATCAATTGTCGCCAGAATGGATTGCGTGCTCCGCCACCCGAAAGTCGAATGCGATCTGTGCGCGCGCCAGTTTGGCGAACAAGCGCGAGTACTTCACGAAGTGAGCATGTGACGCCTTCAACGATTGCTCGCGTGAGATGTGCCCGCGTCGTTCGAGTCGACATTCCTACGAAAGTTCCGCGTGCATTTGGATCGGCGTGAGGAGTTCTCTCGCCAGAAAGATAGGGAAGGAAGAGTGCGCCTTCGCAGCCAAACGGTGCAGTTTCGGCTTGTTTCAGGATCAATTCGTATGGATCCACTCCTTGTATTCGTGCAGATGCAACAAGATCCTCGCACATTGCATCGCGCCACCAACGCAAACTTCCGCCTGCGGACAAAGTCACGCCCATCAAATGCCAACGATTTGGAATCGCATGACAAAATGAATGGAGAACTCCGTGTGGAGTCGGCCGCCACTCGTTTGTTGTGGCAAAGATCACACCACTCGTTCCCACTGTGCAAGCCACAGATCCTTCAGAAGTGATTCCCGTTCCAACTGCTTGCGCTGCTTGATCGCCTGCGCCTGCAACAACAATTGTTCCCGCTGGAAGTCCTGTTGCTGCTGCGCCATCGGGGTGCACACGCGAGCTTGGTGTTGTTGATTCGAAAAGTTCTGGAAGCAGAGCAGTATTGATTGAAAGTGCTTCGCACATCTCTTTCGACCAGCGGCGATTTTCGCAGTCAAGCAGCAGCGTTCCAGAAGCGTCAGCCATATCAGTATGCATTGCGCCAGTCAGTCGAAGTCTGACATAGTCCTTCGGCAGCATGATGCGCTTCGCACATCGCATTGTTTCTGGTTCGTGCTGCATCAGCCAAAGCAACTTGGGTGCAGTGAATCCAGGAAGCAGACGATTGCCAGTCAATCTCCAAATTTCTGCGGATGTGATTTCGCGTTCTGCTTTCTTGCAGACTTCGGCCGTGCGCTGATCATTCCACATAATTGCAGGTCGAATTGGACGATTGTCCGAATCAACAATCACGAGTCCATGCATTTGACCTGCGAGTCCCACGGAGACGATGTCGCCCGCAAGAACTGCGTCGTGAGAGGTCAGATTGCGCAGCGCTTCACAGGTGGCGCGCCACCAAATGTCAGGGTGCGTTTCGGCCCAACCTGGGCGTGGAGAATCGAATTCATATTCAACACTTGCAGTTGCAACGACGGAGCCATCACGACTGATAGCGAGCGCCTTCAGCGAACTTGTTCCAACATCAATTCCAATGCAAAGTTCAGGTCGTTTCATGGGGCGCATCGAGGAAGAACGCATCCAACTGCGGTTGTGGATGCATATGGAAGTGGATGACCGCCAGCAATCGCATCGACAACATCTGCGAGATCTCGTTTCGTTGGAGGTCCATAGGAAACGCCAAGACCTTTATATCGATCGTCGATCCGACCTCGGTACATCACATTGTGATTTGGATCAAGAACAACAACAGATGGGATAATTTGCGCGCCAAGCTCGCATGCAAACTTCTGAGAAGAATCAGTCACTGCTGGAAGAGTCATCGAATATTCGCGCTGAAAAGTACGGATCGTTTCAGCAGAAATATCGTATTCGGAAAAAATCATGATCCATGAAATTCCTCGCTCTTCGTCGCGAGCGGCGATCCTTGCAAGTTCGGGACAATATGCTCGGGAGATCGGGCATTCTGGTCCTACAAAGAGATAGCCTGTCGCGCGTTTTCCCTTTGGAAGAGTACGGCCGTCGATGTCGGTCGTCGGCAAATCATTGGCAGGAATGATCAGTCGGGTCGAGCGCGCATCGACTGTCGGCGTTGAGGCACAGTTTGTCGCTGCAAGCAGCGTGGCCGTGATCAACATTGCGGCGAGTACACGCATCAACATGCTGCAAAGGGTATCGCGCATACGAATCAAAGGCTTAAAGGCGTACGGACTTTCTTGCGGCGATCTAGTCTTGACATCGTGACCCCATCCGCACTTGACTGGTCGATTGTGATCGCGTTTGTCGCCGTGCTGATTGGGACAGCGCTGTATGCCAATCGTCTTGCGCGTGGGGTGTCTGGATTTCTCAGCGCAGATCGATGCGCGGGGCGATATCTGGTCACCGTCGCATACAACATGGCGCAAGTTGGAGTGATCACGCTTGTTTGGTATTTCCAACTTGGATATGACGTGGGATACACACAAATATGGTGGGGTTATTTTGAAGGCCCTTCGCTGATCTTGTTAGCAATCACGGGGTGGGTGATTTATCGATTCCGCGAAACGCGCGCAATGACCTTGGCACAGTTCTTCGAGTTGCGATACTCGAAAAAATTTCGGGTGATGTCAGGAATTGTCGCTTTCGTCTCTGGCATCGTGAATTATGGCATTTTCCCAGGTGTTACAGCGCGCTTTTTTATGGCGCTCTGCGGCATGTCGGAACATTTCACGATCGCAGGCGAGACATTCGCAACATTTCCAGTCGTCATGTTGATCTTGCTCAGTCTTGGACTCTTCATGATCTTTGCGGGCGGAATGGTGTCAATCATCATGACCGACTTTCTGCAGGGAGTTTTCTGTTTCGGTTCATTCGTGTTCATCTGCTTCTGGTTGCTTGCACAATTTCCTTGGCCTGTGTTGGAACGCGCGATGTTCTCGATGCCCGAAGGGACTTCCTTCATTGATCCATTCAACTTGAGCAAGGAAAAGAATTTCGATGTGCTGTACTGGGCCATCTCTGCATTCATCTTGTTCTATGCAGCGCGGGCGTGGCAAGGTGATCAGGGATACAACTCTGCGCCGCTGAACGCTCACGAAGCGCGGATGGCGCAGATTCTCAATGGGTGGCGTTATCGCGTGCTGATGCTGGTGACAATTGTCATTCCGCTTGCTGTGCGTGCGTTTTTGACACAGCCGGAATACGCGGATGCGGCAGCGCCGATTCACGCAGCATTGGAGCAAATGCCCTCGGGTGCACTGCGTGCAGAAATGCGAACGCCACTGGCAATGGCGTTGATGCTTCCCACGGGAATATTGGGCCTTTTTATCGCAGCAATGTTGGGAGCGGCAGTTTCGACTGACGAGGCATATTTGCATTCATGGGGATCGATCTTCATACAAGATGTCATTCTTCCATTTCGGCGAAAGCCATTTGATCCTAAGACGCACATTTTGCTTTTGAAACTCGCAGCGCTTGGCGTTGCGATCTTCGCCTTCACATTTTCATTGCTCTATGAACCGACGCAATACATTGCAATGTTTGCTGCGCTCACGGCGAGTGTCTTTGTCGGTGGTGCCGGAGCGGCAATCATTGGAGGTTTGTATTGGAAGCGTGGATCGACTGAAGCTGCTTGGGCGGCGATGTTGACGGGAATGGGACTCGCGGCACTTGGAGTGATCGTGAATCAACTTCCAGAGATTGGCCTGCGAGAAACAATCGCACTTGGCGGGATGGCGACAGTTCCTGCAGAAGTTGCACTTTGGTTGCGTACGACTTTCACTGGTCAGGAGATGAGCTTCATCGGAATGATTTCCGCATGCGTGATGTATGTCGGTGTCAGTCTCTTTGGGCCGCGCACCGATTTCAATTTAGAACGCATGCTCAATCGCGGTCCTTGGCGAATTGAAGGCGATGCATCCATCGATGATGCTCCTCGGACACTGCTCGAAAAACTTGGAATTGACCGTCAATTCAAAGGGACTGATCGCGCCGTCACGCTTGTCACGCTTGCATGGCCGCTCTTTTTTACAGTGGTCTTTATTGTCGGAACGGCATACGCCCTCTGGCGACGAGAGTCTGGTGATCCGATTTCTGTTGCAGCATGGAGCGAGTGGTGGTTCTGGTGGACATGGCTGATCTTGGGAACCAGCGTTGTCGTTGTTGTGTGGTTTACAACCGGTGGCGTGCGCGATCTGATTCGGATGGTGAGCGTGCTGCGTGCTCGTGCAGTGGATGTGCGTGATGATGGAACAGTGATCGATGGTGTGAACGCGGATGAAGTTGCGCGGCGTCAAGCATGAGGATCTTCCATGCGATCGATTGAGTCAACTCTCTGCGGTGATGCCTGGCGATTGACGGCAAGCGATGGTCGTTCGTGGCCAGCTCATGTTCCGGGTTGTGCACATTTGGATTTGATGCGAGCGGGGGAGATTCCTGATCCTGATTCGTGTGGCGGAGAGGCCGCTCAAGAATGGATTGGTCGAACAGAGTTCACATGGAGTCGTGAGATTTCGTTGACAGCACAAATGTTGGCGCACACGCATATTGAATTGGTCTTCGAGTCAATAGACACAGTTGCAGAAGTACGTTTGGATGGGAAAGTCATTCTTCGAACTGCGAACGAGTTTCATCCCCACCGCGTTGAAATAGGTTCATTTGCACGTACTGGAGATCCGCTGCGAACAATGTTGCTTGAAGTCACTTGCGCTGGTCCTGTGAGCGAAGTGGAGCGATTACAAATGCAACTTGGATCGCGCCCAGTCAACGGCGATTGGACTCCATATCCATTTTTGCGAAAGACAGCCTGTCAATTTGGTTGGGACTGGGGACCTCGTGTTGCATCAAGCGGCATCGTTGGCATCGTCATGCTGCACGCATGGACGGGTTTGAGGTTGGATTCGGTTCGACCACTGACACGATCGTGCACGAAGGATGAAGCGATTTTGGATGTCTTTGTCGATGCAGTATGCGATGGAGATCCATCGAGATATGAAGCGCGAATCGAAATCGAATCGCCGGATGGTCGCGCCTTCGATGCAGTCGTGACTTTCAAGCGGAGCACACGAGATCTTTCTGTCATCGCTCACGCTGTCATCATCATTCCTCGGCCAATGCGTTGGTGGCCACGCGGATATGGGGCGCAGCACATCCACCGCTTGCGAGTTGAATTGACACAACAAAGTGCAAGGATTTCCAGTTGGTCTGGACGAATCGGATTGCGTTGCGTTGCGCTTGATACGACTCCCGAAGTTGATGGCACACGATTTGCAATACGAGTGAATGATCAATCGATTTGGTGCGCTGGAGCGAATTGGATTCCAGAAGGACTCTTTCGGTCGAGCCTAGCGCATGTTCGCGAGCGACTGCTGCAAGCATGCGAAGCAAACTTTGTCATGCTGCGTGTGTGGGGTGGCGGTGGATACGAATCGCAATCGTGGTATGAACTCTGCGATCAACTCGGCATTCTTGTGTGGCAAGATTTCGCGTTCGCATGCGCGACATATCCCGAAGACGATCCCTTCCCAGCGCTTGTTGAAGCTGAAGCGCGATATCAAGTCGCGCGACTTTCTTCGCATCCATCAGTGGTCCTTTGGTGCGGCGGCAACGAAGACATTCTTGCATGGCATTCATGGGGATTTCGCGATCGATTGCGGCCAGGACAAACTTGGGGGCGTCGATATTGGTTGGAGATTCTTCCAAGAATTTGCGCTGAATTGGATCCATCTCGCCCGTATTGGCCAGAGAGTCCGTGGTCGGGATCTTTGGAACTTGATCCCAACGATCCCACTCGTGGAGATCGTCACATTTGGGATGCGACTGCGAAAGTTGAAGGTCTGCGCTCGATCACTCCAAGATTCGCAAGCGAGTTTGGCCATCAATCTCCGCCTGCACTCAGGTCTCTTGCAAAGGCGTTGGACTTCGATGAAGACACGCTCGCGTCGATGACCGCTGCCGATGGATGCGCGCTGATCACTGACCGTCAACGAGCGACCGGTGGCGACACGCCGCAATACGGAGAATTTCTTTCAAGTCGATTTGACCCCGCTTCGGATTTCGCGTCGTGGATTGTGCAGGCACAGATTGTTCAAGCAAAGGCGATGCGAATTGCATATACGTGGTATCGAACAAATCGTCTGCGATGTTCAGGCGCTCTCGTCTGGCAGATGAATGATGCGTGGACTGGACATTCATGGTCGCTCGTCGATGTACAAGGGCGCGCGAAGCCTGCGTGGCATGCGGTACGCGAATCGTGCGCTCCGCGAATGTTGACGATTCATCAACGCAATGGTGCTTGGGTCGTCGATGCTGTCAACGATTCGCCGATTGCATGGAAAAGTCGTGTGTGTTTATTGAAGTGCGCGAATATGGAGCGCGCAGATTTGTCGACCGATTTGCGCGAGTATTTTCTTGAAGGATTCACCGTCGAACCTTGGCAAACGATCACTGCTCTGCATATACCTCAGGAATTTCTTCCAGATCACACGAGCATTTTGTTTGCAGAAGCGCCGACAGAATTTCGTGCCGACCCGATCGCAATCGCATGGGCATCTGGAGCGCACGAACGAGATCTGCGCACTCCAACTGGAGAGAGTTTCATCCCCAAAGCGTCAATTGAGTGGAAGGAACGTCTTGGATTTGATGGAAACGCTCTTGCAAGCGCGACTGTTGTTGTGAATGCATTGTCGCCAATCGTTGATGCGCTTCTGGTGCCACGCGGTGATTGGGTCAGCGTTACACCGATGCTGATCTCATTACCTCCCGGCGAGTCGCAGAATATTGAGATTGTTTGGCGAACAGATTCTGCATCAAGCTCTTCTGGAAAACTTCGCACGAAAAATTACCGAGTTGATCTATTTGCATCAGGTCGATCTATCGCACTATTGAATTCATCCGATGTGACATAAGAAATAAGGTGATGTTTTTCGAGAGTCGTTCCGCGACTGCATATGTTGTCGCCTGCTGATCATTCCGATCCGCATGGAGACCCATATGCAGCGCGCCGCACAAAATTCAATCTCACACAACGGAATCATGCTTGCACAAGCAAAGGATTCGCAAATGACTATTCAAGAGAAGTATGAGGCGAAGCGAAAGATGCGTCATGACGCAATCGATCGCTTTGTCGCCGATGCGGTCGATCGTGGAGACTGCGCGGATCGTATGTATTGGACGCTGATTTATGACTTCGAACATGCAGCGATGACGACAAACTTGCAACAACTTGAAGAAGCTGGAGTGCGGCCGCAGCCGGCGCAGACGCTCAACGACGAAGAACTTCTCACTTCGCTTTGGGAAATCATTTCTGCGCTGAGTGATCTGGGAATCTTTCTTGTGCACTCAAATCATCTGACAGATCGAGCGCTATACGAACGACTTGTCGATCACATTCTGGTCGAGTCTGTCCGGGATCTCCCTCCAGATTCTGGCGTTCACGAATTTATAGATTTGATTGGCGGTGGCGGGCCAATCGAACGCGAAATTTATCAGCGGTGTTACGCATCGGCAGAAGAGCGCGCGCAATTTGTGAAGGAGTACGGCTTCGAGATCACGCCAAAGTCCCCACCAAGCGAACGAGATCGAGATTTGCCAAAACCCCAATATCCCCAGGAGAGCCAAGGAACGAAAGGATAATTTTATGAATTTGTATGAACTCAATCAGTTCCGACAACGTTTCAAACTTGTCTTTTAAATATCTCCCAGAATGAAATCCCAAGCCCAACTGGCAATTATTAACACATGATAAAACGAAAAAATAAAATACAAGCTCAAAAAAACTGACGGGTCGGTTCCCGCTGAGGTGAACCGACCCGTCACAGTTGCCTTCGGTGTTTGTTGCGAAAAAACCCCGCGCCGATGGACTGTACATATGGTGGAATTCAACCAGAGAATTGCAAATGATCTTTACAAATTTCTCTACACTTGGCGCAAATGCCCCGATTATTCACCTTCATTTGCGCACGAGTTGACACGCAAGTCTTTGCAGCACAATCATCTCAAGAGGGAACGCAACTTTGTTTGCGCTGCGCAAAAATTTGCGACTCTGTCGCAGTTCGAGCCATCGGAATCGTCGCTTTTATCGGATTTGTATTGTGCATATCAGTAAGTTGCGCGAGCGGTCCGAAGATCATCGTTCCAGAAAGTGTGATTGGTCGCTGGCGCGGGGTTGAAAGTGGGTCGTTGCTCGAATTCACCGAAACGGGAATTTTCGTTGTTGAATCGAAGGATGGCATCACACTTCTCGGGCGCTGTACTTTTCAAGAGACACGCGTCACATTGAGATATCAGCTCGGCGCGGCGGTTTGTCCTGAAGAACCGGGGCAGTACACATTGGAGGTTGAAGGTTCGAATATGCGGACAGCCGATCCATCCGACTCGTGCTTTGATCGGCGAACCATGATGGCACAAGCTTGGATGCGCGAGGCGCGATGACTTGGAATTTCCTGAGTACAGGACTCATGCGTCATTTGGTTGCCATGATGATTTCCTTCTTGGCTTTGGGATCTTTGAATCCATCTTTCGGTCAAACCGAAACTCCCCAATCATCTCCGTCCATTCCGAAGCAGGGGCCAGCATCACTTGCTGACAATAAAGTTGGCGATGAATTTCGAGTCTTGTTTGGCGAGTTTGGTAAAGCGAGCGTCACTTCTATTTCGCTCTGCACAGCGGAAGCACCAAAGGTTCTTGTCGAATGTGGAGATCGAGTTGATGTTGATGCGCGCGAATTTCTTATTGTTTGGAATGCAAAGGAGATTCCAACTGACCGAAAAAAACCTATTCGTCGCACATCGAAGGCTGTTCCTGTTACATCAAAATCCAAGGACGCGCTTGCCATTCTGGTGCAGTCCGCGGCGACTGTTCAGTTAGTGCGCATCATCAATTCTGCCGCACAATCTGAGCAAGTCTCGGTCGCGCAGGAGTTCCTTGCCCACCCCAAATTTGCCCATGCATTGGCTCTGTTGATTGAGCCTGAAGCCGAAGATCTCGCAAAAATGCTGCGGGTTGCCCGATTGCTGATTGCCGAGCGCGGTCAGATTGTCGAGCGATTTCCACAGTTGGCCGCAGCGATTGCAGTTGTTGACGATGCGCCAGTTGTAATGCAGATCAATGAAAATCTTGCGCAAGGTTGCGGACCACTTCCGACATTTGATCACTTCGTAGCAAATGAAAAGAAAATGCTCTTCGGGCTGAAAAATATTGCGCCTGAACTCTTGATCTATATGGTTGATGTTGCCGCAGCACAAATCGAAATGGATTGGGCGCTTCGAACCTATGCAGGCAATCGCGCAGTTGGCGAGCTCTACGACAAAATTGAATACGATTTCGATCATCTGGAAAAAGGTCGCCAGAAGAAAGTTTCTGTAGCAGGTTGGAATCTTCAGAATATTTTGCGTTACGGTGGTGTCTGTGCAGATCAGGCGTATTTCGCTTCGACAGTTGGAAAATCAATAGGTGTTCCATGTGTCTTTACAACGGCAACCGACGGTGTTCTCTCGCATGCGTGGATTGGATTCGTCGGCAAGTCTGGCAATCGACCAATGTGGATTGAAGTGGGGCGATATGGCGGCTATCAAAGCGTGGAAGGGTTTATTCGCGATCCGCAGACTGGCAATTTAGTTTCCAACACTCAAATGCCCATGTTGCTCACATATGGGATGGAGCCTGTGTCGGATCGCCTCTCGTCTGCCGGATTGAGAATCGCCGCGGGTCGATTGCTGCGAGGATCTGTTGATTCCAAGGCCGACCCCAAGGTCGCAACGCCACCTTCAGCAGAAACCATCGAGCAAGTTCTCGCCTTGATTCATGTTGCTGTCGAAGCTTGCTTGACCGATTCGCGATCGTGGGAAGTTGTCGCTCTTGCGGCAAGGAGTGGTGCAATGACCACGCAACAAAAGCAACAATGGTCGGCGGACATTTTAACACTTTGCGGCGATTCCTATCCCGAATTCGCATGGCGAACGATCTCGCCGATGATCAATTCGATCAGCGATGTCGAAAGGCGACAAGAAGCTCTTGATAATGCGTTGGCGATTTTTAATTCTCGCGGCGATCTTGCAGGACAGATCCTTTTGCAACAAGCAACACTCTATAAATCTCAAGGCGATCCGCTTGCTGCAGGGCGTTGCTATGAAACGATTCTCAATCGCTATGCGAATGATGGTCCATTTGCAATCGTTGCGCTTCAGGAGGCGTCAAAGCTTCTCGCCGAGAAAAACGATGCCTTTGCCAACGTCACACTTCACGAGCGCGCATTTGGAATTATGGAAGTTCCAATTGAGATCTCGCCGCGCTTTGCGCGTCAGAGCAATTGGTATCGCTCAGGAGTGATGCTGGCGCAAGCGCTGCGGATCGTTGGTCGATCAAACGATGCTTTACTCCTCGAACAACGCATGTCAGATGTGATGAAATAGTCCTTCATCCGCGAATCCAGCGCGTGATCACTTTCCATGGACTGCGTCGAACTTTTCGTCGCTTCACAACTCGTCTTGCCCTGCGAACACCAAAGCAAGCGGGCAAAGTTGCTGCGGCAATCGTTGCTCGTGGCGGATATCCCGCTGCAGATAACAGCGATTTCCACTGTGAACCATGCGGTCGAATTGTTGTCCCATGCAACCGATACGCGGCAAGGTGTGCGGCCTCGTGGCATAGGACTTCTCGCAGAAGTTCCGTCGCAGTTGGATCAAGCAGCGTGTGTTGCAAACCGATGGATTGTCGGGTGTAACTCGCTCTGCCAAGACTTGATGTCATTCTTCGACTGATCGTCACTGAAATTTCTGGCACAAGCGTCGAGACGTTCCAAAGCACACACCAACTGTGCAAATCATCACGCAATTCGCACGACAACTCTTTCGGCCACACTTTTGGATGCGTCATGATCGTTCGCTTGACTGTTTGCCGTTGAATGTGCTCGAACTCGTTGAAACTCCAAGTCGGGCAAGCCGTTCAAGGGCAGTTCGTGTGATTTGAATGCACGCGTCACGCACATCCGGATCAAGAGCAAGTCGTGGAGCGCGAACGCGTTCGTCGCCGCGACCGACGAATGCTTGCACCAACTTGATGCGCTGAACAAAGTCTGGAAGCGTGTCCATCAGCAGAAGCGGCAAGAACGCGCTGTCAACTTCGGCAACGCGGATCTTTGCAGACTGCGAATCTGTTTGTGCTGCAAGGGCGAGTTTCCAAAGTTCAACACTCGCGGCAGGAAGGGCATTGGCAAGACCTGCGATCCAACCTTGCGCTCCCGCAGCAACGCCAGAGGGAACAACATCATCAAGCCCAACGAAAATCGCCAAGTCGCTTGGTGCATCTCCACTTCGGACCAGTTGAGCAAGTTGCGCAATGCGCCGAACATCACCAGTGGAATCTTTCACTGCACGAATGTTCGATCGGCGCATCGCCATGGCAGCAAGCGAAGCCGCCGAAAAATCTGCACGGTATGCCTGCGGATTGTTGTAAACCATCACAGGCAAGTTTGTCACACTCGCAACACTTTCGATGTGTGCAATTGCCTCACGTTCGTCACCACTGTGCACGTACGGAGGCAGAACCATCAATCCTGCGCAGCCTGCATTGGCTGCATATTGAGCCAACAAGCATGCGCCGTGCGTTGAAGCTGCTCCGATGGCTGCAATGACTGGCGCACGTCCCTTTAGCGCAGCGGAAATACTCCGCCATAATTCAACCTTTTCATCTGTTGTCAGTGATTGTCCTTCGCCAAGCGAACCGCCAATGACAATGCCGTCGCAACCCTCGTCGATCATCCAAACAGCGTGGCGAACGACCGCCGAAAAATCCACGTCATCAGATGCAGTCAGTTGAGTGGTGATCGCGGGCATGACTCCCGACCATTTGAATGATTGCGCGCTTGAAGTCATTGCTTTGGAATCCCTGCAGCGCAAGGGTCAGAAGCGTCGATCAGCAATTCAATTTCAGCTGTGATCCAAGCACGGCCTGCGATCCTTGGTCGAATTGATCCTGCAGAGTCAATGGAATGCCACCCTTCAAATCGCGTTCCAATAAAACTCTCGGCACCAACGCGTTCGCCAAGCGCAATTTTTCCATCCGCAACCAAGCACGCAATCTTCGCACTCGTTCCAGTTCCGCAGGGCGATCGGTCATACGCGCCGCCTGGACAAAGCACAAAGTTGCGCCACGCACAATCTGCACGTCGAGCAGGCTCTGTAAATTCGATGTGGTCGATCTCGCCGCCGTCATCGCCTGTGATTCCAGCAGTCGCAAGCGCACGACGAACAGACCATGCGTGTGCAGTGAGTTCCGCAACACGATCAAGTTGCAGGGGAATCTTCAGAGGCGAAGGTGCAATAAAAAACCAATTCCCGCCCCACGCAACATCGCCGGCAATCTCACCAAGTCCCGCAACGTGCACGGCGATTCCAGCGTGCGTACGACGCGACGGTACATTTGCAACTTCGACTACATCATCTGCACGCAGCTTGAATTCCACAATTCCCACTGGCGTATCAAGCCGATGCGTTCCAGTTTTGATTCGTCCAAGATGCGCGAGTGTGCGCACGACTCCGATCGTTCCATGTCCGCACATTCCAAGCATTCCGGCGTTATTGAAAAAGATCACGCCGGCAACACAATCTGCCTCATGCGCTTCCACCAGCATTGCGCCGACAAGCACATCTGATCCGCGAGGTTCTTCGATCGACATTCGCCGAAAGTCATCGTGATCTCGCGCAAAGATTTCTCGCCGCTCTCGAAGGGCTCCACTCCCAAGATCTGGTCCACCCGAAATGATCACTCGGGTTGGTTCGCCTTCTGTGTGACTATCGATTGCTTTGACACGCTTCATGATGCGACTATATAAGGAAGCGACCACTCGGCGAAGACGACCCAGAGGAAAGGGGGGCTATGATCAACGCAATGAACCAGTCAAGCAGCGGCAGTCCATCAGCTTTTCAACTCCTCTTTGATGCACGGCTGAATAAAGGCGCCGCATTCTCCGAATCTGAACGCGAGCAATTTGGTCTTGTCGGTTTGATCCCAGATGGGATCGAATCGATGGACATCCAACTCGATCGCGCGCGTCTTCAGTTCGAGCAACAGTCATCGGATCTTGGCAAATATCAGTTTCTGTCCGCGCTTCAAGACCGCCAAGAACGGCTTTTTTATGCCTTGTTGCGCAGTGATTTTCAGCGTTACATGCCGATCGTTTATACGCCCACAGTTGGCGAGGCGTGTCAAAAGTTTGGCCACATTATGCGCCGACCGAAGGGCATGTATCTCTCGATGAATCGCCGCGGAAAACTTGCGCAGGTCCTTCGCAATTGGCCTGTGAAAGATGTGCGATTCATTGTGGTCACTGACGGGGAAAGAATTCTGGGCCTTGGCGATCAAGGTGTGTGCGGAATGGGCATTCCAATTGGCAAACTTGCGCTCTATACCGCATGCGCTGGAGTGCCTCCTCAGGTTGCTCTGCCTGTCGTGCTTGACATGGGCACGAATAACGAAGGATTCCGCAATGATCCTCTTTATCCTGGACTCCGCGTGCCTCGCATCGGAGGCGATCAATATCTCTCGTTCGTCGACGAGTTCGTTGCGGCAGTCCAAGAAGTGTTCCCGCGTTGCTGCATTCAGTTCGAAGATTTCACGAACAAGAATGCAATTCCACTTCTCGAAAGATACCGAGACAAAGTCTGCTGCTTCAATGACGATATTCAGGGAACAGCATCTGTCGCAGTCGCAGGTCTCTTTGGTGCGTGCCGAATGAACGCCACCAAGATGAGCGATCAGCGAATTTTGTTTATGGGCGCAGGAAGTGCAGCGGTCGGCATTGCGGATCTTTTCGTCAAGCAACTTTGCGGAGATGGAATGTCCGAAGCCCAAGCAATCGAGCGATGTTGGTTTGTCAATTCGCGCGGCATGGTCCATTCAGGAATGCCGAAATTGCCAGACTATTTGCAGCGGTATGCACATGATGTGTCTGGACTGAAATTTCCTGTCGGCGCACCATCGGGACTGGATTCTCCGCTGACACGATTGTCCGACGTCGTTGAAGTTGTGAGACCAACGGCAATCATTGGCGTCTCCACCGTTGCGCACGCTTTCAACGAAACTGTGGTTCGAGCCATGGCTCGAATCAATGCGCGACCAATTATTTTTCCGCTTTCTAATCCAACTTCAAAATCCGAGTGCACAGCTGAAGAAGCGATCCGCTGGTCGGAAGGCCGAGCAATCATCGCCACAGGCAGTCCGTTCCCACCGATGCATTTCGGGGGGAAATTATTTGTGCCTGGTCAGGGAAATAATGTTTATATATATCCCGCAGTCGGTATGGCAGTCTTTGCCACCGAAGCAAGCCGCGTGACTGATGAAATGTTTTTGAGAGCAGCAGAATCTCTCGCATCGCAAACGACCGATCAAGATCTTTCGGTTGGGTTGATCTATCCACCCATCTCATCTATTTACGAAACAAGTATCGAGGTCGCTATCGCTGTTGCCGCTTTGATCTTCGATCAGGGGCTCGCAAGAGTTCCGCGTCCTACAGATATCGCAGCGTTTGTACGCGAGCGGGTTTACGATCCTGCTTTTTGACTTGCAGCTGGCGCACCACTTGCATTCGGCGCACCACTTGCCGCTGGCGCACCACTTGCAGCCGCCGCGCTCGCAGGTGGGACTGCTTTAAAATAGACCCAGAAATCGCTCGATTTCGTTGCCCCCGTGGGATCCATCGCAGTCATCGTGACAGGAGCTAAAACAATTCCGTGAGCCGAAGGATTGACCGAGATCATCAATGAGATCATCGCATTGTCTGCGTCGGCTCTCTGGCCGACCAACTTGACGGTGAATTGTGGATCTTTGGAAGCGGTTGAAATCACCTTCCATCCTTGAGAATGTTTCAATTCGAACTCGAAAGGCTGCTCTTTTCCCGTCGTCACTATGCCAAGGTTTGATCGATACTCCGCAAATGGAAGTTGCGGTGAGATCTTGGTGCACGCATGACGAATTCGCATATCGATCACCGGCGCTTGCGGGTGATCTGTTTCGATAATCAAATATGGCGGCATTCGTTCGCATGGAATTTTCGAAAAGTCATAGCTCACCAGATAATTATTGCGGGGTGCATCTTGCTGTGGATTGAAATTGACAAACACCGCGGGTTGTCCCATCACCGAGTTGATACGAAACGGACTTCGATCAATCGAAGAAATCGTCACTGTTCCGCTGAGTGGGGTTGACGGTGTC
>CAJCCX010000260.1 GCA_903961015.1 uncultured bacterium | reverse complement strand
CCAATCTCGCAGCAGAGTGGGTTGAAGTTGCAAATGTTTGTACAGCAAACTGGGTTGTCGCAACCGACACCTACATGGACGACATTGCAAGCGCCCGTAGCTCCAATGCAACCAGCACTTGATGCTGTGAAAGCGACTATTACCGATCCGGCACCAAAGTCGCCTTCCGGAGTGGTGGTAGTTCCGGCGTATCCACCAATCCGCAAGTAGAAGACATCACCTGCGGCGCAAGGAACTGCAGCGATCTTAGAAGTAAAGCCAGTGCAACCAGTAGTGTCGCCATTGCAAGCAACCAGAGTGGCGCAATCTCCTTTATAAAGCGCAAGTGAAGTGTCGTAAGCTGCAGTAGCACAAGTCGAAAAATCTGCAGTGCCTGGACCTGTGGCGGTAAACTTAAACCAAACATCTTTGCAGGTTGCAACCCAATTCAAATATGTTCCAGCGCAGAGAGCATCTGTTGGGATGTCCGCACTGGCAGTCGCGGTGGTTGTATCAAAGTTTGTTGCCGTGTCCGCGGCGATTACAACGGCTGAAGCGCATTCATCGCCTCCACCAAGTTGAGCGGATGCGCCAGAAGTGATGATGATGGGGGCGAGTGCGCCTGCCATCAAAGTTGAGTAACAGAAGTTTCGAATTTGCATTTGGGTTTTTTCCTAGTTGAAAAATGGACGGGGTTTTGAACACTCTTTGAAAATCAACACAACAATAACTCCCACGAACGATCGTCTTCAATATGACTTGAATTTAAGAAAGTGCTAATAAATCTTTCAAAACAGACGAAATTCTTTTGAAAGTGCTGATTGGGGGTTTGGAGGAAACTTATCGGACTATGCCCAATCGATCAGAACCTTGCCGAATTGGTCGCCAGACTCCAATCTTTCATATGCCTTTTGCGCAAAATGTGGCTTTTGAATCGAATCAACGATTGGCAACATTTCTCCAGAACAAAGGAAAGTTGTGACCGCTCGGAATTCGTCCATATCCCCCATCGTAGATCCCATGAATGTGAGTTGGTTCCAGAACATGCGAGCCAGATCTGTCGTCGCGTCACCGCCAGTCGTTGCGCCACATGTGACGAAGACTCCCCCGCGAACAAGACTCTTGATGCACTGACTATGGACCGCCTTGCCGATCGAGTCTGCGACGATGTCAACACCGCGCTTGCCGGTCAGAGTGCGCACAGTCTTGGACCAATCTGATCCATCATCCAAGATTCCGTGTGCGGCGCCGAGTTCGCGCGCGCGATCAAGTTTCCATTGGTGACGACTTGTCACGATGACCGTGCATCCAAAATGTTTTGCGATGTTCAAGAGTGCGACAGCGACTCCGCCGCCGATGCCCGTGACGAGGATGGTCATTCCTGCTCGAAGTTGTGCGCGCGACATCAACATTCGCCACGCAGTGAGATGCGTCAGTCCAAATGCTGCTGCTTGAATTGGATCAGTATCACCTATATCCAAGACATTTTTCGCAGGCGCGCAGAAAAATTCTCCCATCGTTCCAGGCGAATGTTCGCCGATCATTCGGATGTCTTCACCCGATGCAAATCGATCTGGATGTGCTGGCGCATCTTGAATCACAGCTGCATTCAACAAGATGCGACGACCGATCCACGCACGATCAACTCCAGCGCCAACTTCTTCCACGCGTCCCGCGCCATCGGAACCACTTGAAAATGGATATTGCGTTTCGAGTCCAGGCAGCCCACGACCAACCCAAAGATCCAAACTGTTCAGCGCAGATGCTTCTGTACGAACCAAGACCTCGCCCGATTGCGGTTGCGGCTTCGGGCGATCAGTGACCAGAGCGACATTGGGCGAGACTGGATTTCCGCGCTGTTGAACGACGATGGCTTTCATGGGATGTACCTCTATAGTAATGCTCTATGAGAATGCCGCTATTCCAAGGTTTTTTCGTGTTGGCAACATTTGTCATTTCAGCGCTCGCAATGAATGCATCCTGCGAATCTGCCGTTGATCCATCGTCGCCTCAGATTGCTACTTCTTCCCTGCAAGCCACGATCATTGTCGATCCACCGTTGATCAAGTTGGGATTTATCGAACCTCGTTCGACGATCACGCGCAACTTTCGGCTTATCAATACTTCGACGAAACCTGTCACGATCCAATCAGCAACTCCAACCTGTACTTGCACAACGATTGAAGCGCAGGGAAAGATCATTCCCCCTGGCCAGAGTTTAGAAGTTCCAATCACGATGAAAGTTGCCGCGTCAACCGGAATCAAAACAGCAGCCGTGACATTCACCTTCACTGGCGGGATTGCACCCGCCAAGGTGGAGATGAGCGGAGAAATTGCATATGCAGTGCGGGGCACAACCACCGATGTGACGAATGGCGCGATGGTGCCTTACATCAATGCATTTCAAGATCCAAGCGCACCGGTCGGGACACCGTCAACCCCACTCAGCGGAACAGTGACGATTTCTTCGATTGATCGAAGTCCGTTTCGTATCAACTCGGTGATGGGACAACCCGCGGTGTTTGTCAATTTCAATCCACAGCAAGATGCACCCCGCAATAATTATCT
>CAJCCX010000259.1 GCA_903961015.1 uncultured bacterium | reverse complement strand
ATGCGGGGCCGATCCAGGGTTGTTCGTACGGTTCACGAAACATTCGCGATCCGTTTTCTACCTCCTCAGTCGTTCACTTCACCGACTGCAAATGAAATATGGAATTCCTGATTTCTAATGCAAATGAAGTTGCTAAGAATTTCCATAAATTTATTTTTGGGCGCTCTTTGCCCATCTTTATAGACACCCTACACTTGGCAATTATGGTTGGCGGCTCTCCAAAGCATCATTTAGCGATCTATCCCGGCTCGTTCGATCCCGTGACCTTAGGGCATTTGGATGTGCTCAGCCGCGCTCGGCGACTTTTCGACGAAGTCATCATCGCCGTTGGTCGCAATCCAGACAAACCGGATTTTTTCCCAGTCGAAGAACGCGTTGCGCTGCTCGAGCCACTCATCGAAGAGATCATGCGGCGCGAGCCTGACGCCGCGCGCGTCACCATCGCAACCTATACCGGCTTGACCGTGGACTTTGCGCGGTCGCGTAATGCTTCTGGAATCATTCGTGGTATTCGCAATGTGACTGATCTTGCTTCGGAATGCCAACTCGCAATCACCAATCGACAAGTTGCAGGAATCGAAACTGTTTTCGTTGTCACTGGCGAGGCGTTCGCATTTCTCTCGTCCAGTCTCATTCGCCAAATCGCGGCGTTCGGTGGATCAATAGAAAAATTGAAACCATTCGTGCCAGCAAATGTTGCGCAAGCCATCGGAGAAAAAATGAGCGATCCAAATCATTCGCTTGCGCGCCTGGCTTTGGAGACTCAGGCAGACTGAATTCTGCTGCGAGAAAACCACAAGGGAAAATCATGTTGCAATTTCGTGTCATCTCTATCGGAACTCTTGGCGCTCATCCTCTTTGGAATGAAAAGGGAGCAGTCCGCGAGGCGCACTCCACAACCACGCTTATCGAATCTGGCAATCGCAAGATCATCGTCGATCCATCGCTGCCTCCGCAGATTCTCCAGCCAAGAATGCATTCTCGAACAGGAGTGAAGTGCGAGGAGATCACGGACGTTTTCTTGACGAGTAAAAATCCAGGTCAATATCGCGGCATCACGCTTTTTCCAAATGCAACTTGGTGGATGGCAGCAGCAGATCGCGAAGCACTTGCTGCAGTCAGCGAAGAAGTCGAGCGATTCGCAGAAGTCGACGAGATGCAATCAAGCGATCCCAAGACGCGTGGCGTGATCGACTTCGTCAAGACATCTTTGGAAGTTGGCCGGCGCGTGAAGGATGCGCCCGATCGACTTGCAGATGGAGTTGATCTCTTTCCACTTCCAGGAGTGACTGCGGGAACTGCGGGATTGCTCCTGTCGATTCCATCTTCGACAATTTTGGTCACTGGCGATGCGATCGTGACCGAGGAACATCTTGTGCAGGGGCGCATCACAACTCCCTGCGAAGATATGAAACGCGCGCAAGAATCTTTTCGTGAGGCGGTCGAAATCGCAGATGTCTTCGTGCTTGGTCGAGACAATGTGGTCTTCAATCCAATGCGCGGATCGTTTGGCAGATTTATGAGTGAGGGAAAGCAAGATTAGTTTCGGATTGCACGGTTGGCATATTCTTTATTAACAATTGTCGAAGCATCACTTCCTATCATTGGAATCAATAAATGAACTCCCAACCAAACGAAAAAAACAAGACGCTCGGCACCCAGACTTCTGCGCAAGTTGCAGGAGAAATAGTTAGTGAAAATGACGCCGCTACGACGCGCGTTCCATTCACCTTGCGCAGTTTGCTGAAGATGGTTCGCAGTGGCGAAAAGTTTGCTTGCCTGACTTGTTATGACGCAACGACCGCACGATGGTTGCAAACTGCTGGATTGCATGTGCTGCTTGTGGGCGACACCGCAGGTGAAATGATTCTTGGATTACCAAACACGATGCACACTCCGCTTGATTTTCTCATCGCGTTGACTGCGGGAGTGAAGCGTGGCGCGCCTGCAACTTTGGTGATGGCGGATATGCCATTCATGAGTTATCAAGCAGACGACGCAGAGGCGATCCGCAATGCGGGGCGTTTTATGACCGAAGGTCTGGCTGATCTTGTCAAGATCGAAGTCGATCGTTCATTCGCAGGATTGGTCGCCAAGATGAGTCGTGCTGGAATTCCTGTAGTTGCTCATATTGGATCGCGACCTCAGCATGTGAAAATGCACGGCGGGTATTACGCCGCGGGTAAGAGCGCCGAGAGTGCGATTGCGCTTCTTGACGATGCGCGCGCGATGATCGAAGCTGGGGCGATGATGCTGCTGATCGAAGCCGCGCCTTCAGAAGTCGCAGAACAAATTGTGCGCGAATCAACTGTGCCCGTGATCGGTTGTGGCGCAGGATCGTCGTGCCATGGCCAAGTTGTTGTGCTCCAAGATTTGCTGGGAATGAGTACTTGGCAACCTGCATTCGCATTACCAACGGCTCAAATTGGAGGACAAATTATTGCGGCCGCAAAGATTTGGATGGACCGAGTGAAGTCCGGCCAACTTGGCGAGCATCCATATGTAATGAATGATGCGCAGCGTGCGTCATTCGGCGAGACGCTGAAGTATCGCAACACTGCGATTCCGCGAGTCGAGCCCAACCAATGAAAATCCAAACACTGTTGCCCGCGACTATCGTGGCAATCGCAGCGGTTGTGGTATTGGTCGCAACGCCCCAAGCTATTCGCGCTCTCAGCAAGGCGAAAGTGGACGCAGAAGTTGTCGTAGCGAAGTCAAGACTGACTCGCAGCAATGCGCTGGAAGAAGTCAATCAAGCGACGCGCGATATCGCCACGATTGTTGAACCGTCGGTTCTTTCATTGAGCGCATCTGGTTCGCAAACCGGTCGCAACGGTGCTCGCCAAGTCAGCACCGGATCGGGGTGGATTTATGATGTCTATGGACACATCGTGACCAACGGCCATGTTGTGGATGGTGCGGAGGAAATCGATGTGCAGTTGCATACTGGGCAAATCGTGCAAGCGCAGTTGATCGGGCTTGATCTGAAAACGGACATTGCAGTCCTGCGAATTGAAGCAGATGATTTGACGCCCGCGCAACGATCCATCGACATCCCAACGCAAGGTGATATGGTTTTCGCATTCGGTTCGCCATTTGATTTTCGATTTTCGATGAGTGCTGGAATTGTTTCTGGTATTGGCCGCAGCGCTGGACTTTCAGAAGTGGATTATGAAAATTTCATCCAAGTTGATGCTGCGATCAATCCTGGAAATTCTGGCGGACCACTCACAGATATCTATGGACGCGTGATTGGCATGAATACAGCGATTGCAACTGGTCGCGGAAGCACGCTGGGGCAGGGGCAATTCGGCGGGATTGGTCTTGCCATTCCGATGGACATCATCGAATTCGTTGTCGGGCAATTGATCGCAACCGGCGAAGTTGCAAAGGGTTTTTCTGGCGTTGCTGTCCAGCCAGTCAATTCGATTCTGCCGCCGCAGATGCGTGATCCAGTTTATCGCTGCATCGTCGAACATTACAACGCAGATGGCGCAGTCATTTCTCGCGTCACTGCGGGAAGTCCTGCGCAGCGCGCTGGATTGCAAATTGGCGATGTGATTGTGTCGATCGACGGAGTACGAGTGACCGATGCGGATAAAGTCCCTTCGATTATCGGAACGCGTCGGCCTGGACAAATTGTTGTCTTTCAAGTGTGGCGCCCACTTCCGGATCAAGATCGCGGAGAAGAGATGAAGTTTGATGTCGAACTGATCAAGCGAGAGCCGCAAATGGAAGCTGCAGATATCGCAGACATCATGCGTAATTATGGCTTTGCAACTTTGGCGACAAGTTCCCAAGAATTGTGCGCAGCACTCGGCGTGCCGCATCGTCGTGGAGTTTTGGTGCAAGCCGTCACGCCAGATTCAAAGTTGACTGGAATCGTTCCCGTAGGGTCGATCATCGTCTCCGTGGGCGGTCAATCTGTTGGCACGCTGGAAGACTTTTATGTTCGCCTGGCGCGTGGTGCGATTTCCAGAAGAGGAATCGGACGAACCAGTGCAATCTTGACCATCGCACTTCCTTCAGGCACGCTGAGCGACTTTGATATACCACTTCGGTAATTCCAATGACCAAACCACTGCTTCAAGTTCAAGACCTCAATGTGCACTTTCCAGTGCGGCGAGGAATTCTGCAGCGTATCGTCGATTATCGACGCGCTGTTGATGGGGTCAGTTTTTCGATCATGCCTGGAGAGACTCTTGGCCTTGTCGGCGAATCTGGTTGTGGCAAGACAACCGTCGGCCGCGCGATATTGCGATTGATTCCTGCGACGAGTGGAAGCGTCACTTTCGATGGCGTTGATGTTTTCGCGCAAGGTGCAACGAGTCTTCGAAAACTTCGCCGTCAAATGCAGATCATCTTTCAAGATCCAGGTGGATCGCTGAATCCGCGAATGCGCGTTGGTCGCATCATCGGCGAGCCTTTGGAAGTTCACGGAATTGTGCCCAAGGATCAAGTGCGAGAACGCGTTGGCAAATTGCTCGAGCGATGCGGCCTTTGGCGCGGTGCGGCAGATCGATATCCGCACGAATTTTCTGGAGGCCAGAAGCAGCGCATTGGCATCGCCCGCGCTCTTGCACTCGAACCTCGTTTGATTGTTTGCGACGAACCGACGAGCGCGCTCGATGTTTCGATTCAGAGCCAAGTGTTGAATCTTCTTTCAGATTTGCAAGATGAATTCAAGCTTTCATATCTTTTCATCAGTCACGACATGGCGGTCATTCATCATGCCTGTCAACGAATCGCAGTGATGTGGAATGGCAAGATCGTTGAACACGGAACGCGCGAAGAAATTATCTATGCGCCGAAGCATCCATATACACAGGCACTTTTGTCGGCAGTTCCAGAAGCGGACCCAGCGCGGCAAAGGAATCGTTTGCGAGTTGAAGGGATGCAGATGTGACAACGGCTCCACTGCAATCGCGCAAAGCTGCAAAATATCTCTTTGGTTTTTTTATCGTGCTTGCGGTCGGAACTTTCACCTGGGGTTTTTTCGTTGCGGAGAAAGTTCGAGCGCGTGCGAAAGAGACGGATGGCGCATTGCGTTCCGTTGCATGGGCGTGCCTGTGTTATGCGCAGCAGAAAGAAAACCATTTGTGGCCTGACAGCGAAGCGACATTGATCGCTGTAACAAGCGCATGGAATTGCGAGAAAATTGATTCGCCCAATTCGCCGTGGCCTGCGACTCGGGAAGCAGCGATGGCCGGCACGACGGCGCCGGCAAGTTTGAAGCTGGCTCTGGGCATGGCAGGTGTTCAATTCTCGAGTGATCCGCAGGCTTGTCCGCACCTGACGGCGATGGGAAATCCCAGCGGTTTGGATACTCTAGAAGTAGTCAACGGATGGTTGACCGAGTATGCCAAGGCTCAGTTTTTGAAATCGCATTCAGCACCAAACTAGAAATTAAACTAGAAACAAAATGACTTCCCAGCAGACAACCCAATCTACGAATTCACTTTCGCAATCCGACTCCATCGTGCGTGTCATGCCAGAAACGGCAATGTTCGATGTGATGGGAGGCGCTGCGCGTCTTGAAAAGCGCGTGCTCGATCACGGATTTGTTGCGCTGGTCGACTGCATGCCTCGCTTAGCGCCCGTTGGCAAGACCGCAGATTTTTCGATCGTGCAATCGGCGCGCGTTTCATATGGCGAAGGCACAAAGCAAGTGAACGAAGATCGCGGTCTCGTGCGATATCTGCTACGGCATCGTCACACGACTCCCTTTGAAATGGTCGAGTTCAAATTTCATATCGCAATGCCGATGTTCGTTGCGCGACAATGGATTCGTCATCGCACTGCGAATGTCAATGAGTACAGCGCGCGCTATTCGATCGTGCCTGATCGTTTTTATCGCCCGTCGCTCGAATCTGTGCGTGCGCAAAGTGGAACAAATCGCCAAGGCGGTGATGGTCTCGTTGATGCCGGTACTGCCGAAGAATTTCTGGTGATGCTTGATCGTGCAGAGGGGCTGTACAAGGATTATTTGGGGCTCACTGAAAAAGGTGTGGCGCGAGAATTGGCGCGCGCTGCGTTGCCAGTTTCGGTTTATACGGAGTGGTATTGGAAGTGTGACTTGCACAATCTTTTTCACTTTCTTTCGCTTCGTATGGATCCGCACGCGCAGTATGAAATTCGTGTCTTCGCCGAAGCGATGTATGAATTACTGAAGCCAATCGTTCCAATTTCGTGCGAAGCGTTCGAGGATTACCGACTCGGCGCAATGCATTTGACGAAGTTGGAGATCGAGTCAATCAAGTCGGGATCACCTCTTGCCACAACCAATAAACGCGAGCTTGCAGAGTTCGAGACCAAGTGCGCGCAGTTGGGAATATCAATGCCTGGGGCTGGCGCAATACCTGCGACAAAAACGAGCGGTTGAAATTTCGTGGCCTCGCGGCGGCATCAAGTGCGCGGCGGATCAATATCCAGCGTCGGCAGGAACCACAGCAACCAATCCCAGTAAGGGAGTCGTTTCGTCGCGCTGAATTTGCACTAAGACCAAAGGCGTTGGCGCACGAGTTCGCCAGAAACCCCCAGGCTGCGGACATTGACCCCAAACATCACGGAAATCCGTGATCGTCACTTCGATGGTTTGTCCAGCCAAAATTTCAGTGATATGTTTCATGTATCTGCGATTCACCCAAACATCGACTTCGCGATAATCCGTTGCAGTCCCATTGATGATTTGCAGTACGGTTTCCTTCGGAACGGCTTGCATCTGAATCACTTCAGCTTGCAAAAGCAATTCGGGATATGCCCGAGTCGCTAGCGCGGGGTCATAAAGCGGAGCGGTGCAACCTCCCAGCGTCATAGCGACCGCTCCAACTGCAAGCAGCGCAAGTGATCTGACAATCGACAGCGGGGGAGTCGCCCAACAAGAGATGGATCGGCGTTCGATCATTGAAAGACAAGTGTATGAGATTGCTCCGTAGACTTTGGGGTATGAGCGTCGAACTGAACCCAAGTGAATTGCCTTCGCGAAAACTCTCGCGTTCACCTGCAGAAACGGCGAAAATGGTGCGGGTTGATCCGCGAGTGCAGGCACTCTTGCCAAGATTCGACGCGCCGTTCTTTCAGGCTGGGCTTGCGGGATATTCCGACGGTGCAATGCGATTGATTGCGCGAAGGCACGGCTGTCCATTCTGCGTGACAGAGGCGTTGCTTGATCGAACGCTGCTCAATGGAGGCAAAGGAAAAATTCGCGAGGACCCAGATTTGATCGCCACCGAATGCGGGATGGGCGAAGTCGCTGACAACATTGCTGCAACGGTCGATGATCATCCTCTTGCAGGTCAAATCATGGGATCGAAAGCAGACGAGATGGCGCGCGCCGCGGACATCATCGTCAAGATGGGTCATGATGTTGTCGATGTGAATCTCGCCTGTCCGGTGAAGAAAATCAGTGCGAACAATCGAGGCGGACATTTCTTAGCGCATCCTGATGAAGCGATCAACATTCTGCGCGCTGTGGTCGAAGTAGTTGCGGGACGCGTGCCTTGCACTGTGAAACTTCGACGCGCTTATGACGACACTTCGCAGATGGCAAAAAACTTCGAGCGTATTTTTGATGCTGCGTATGACTGCGGTTATGCCTGGACGACAGTGCATTGCCGTACGGTCGAACAGAAGTATCACGGTCCAGGTCGTTGGGAGTTTCTTACGGACTTGACGGCGCGTCATCCAGACAAAATTATTTTCGGCTCTGGTGATGTGTGGACCGTGCAAGATATTTTCGCGATGTTGGATCAGTGTGGTGTGAGTGGAGTCAGCGTCGCGCGTGGATGTATTGGAAATCCCTGGATTTTCAGGCAAGCGCGCGAAATGATGGCGGGGGGAGAGCCCACGCCTCCAACGATTTCCGAACAGCGCGCTGCGCTACTTCAGCATTTCGAACTTGCAAAGTTTCTTTATGGCGACAACGCCACGGGAAAACGCATGCGCAAGTTTGGAATTAAGTTTGCGGCGCATCACCCGCAGGCTGTCACGGTCAAAGCTGAATTCATTCGCTGCGAAAATTCTTCGGAGTGGCAAGCGGTGATTGAAAAGTTCTATCAAACAAATCCATAATTACCCCGCACAGAACTCCGATCGCAAGCACACTGTGCCAAGTTCACTTATTCGCAAGTGGGTTGAGAATATTTTGCGGCAAGCGCGGGTGAGGCCAATAGACATTCGCCGCTCCAGGGCCCGGAGGCATATCTGGATTTCCTCCACGACCGACGACGAGAAATGCAATGGCAGTGCGCAATTCACTTCCCGCAATTGGCCGCATACAACCAAGTGCCACTCGATATCCGTCATGCGCATCGAATGCCGCGTCAGGTGCAGTCAATCGTTCGCTAGCGCGTGCGCCAAAGTCCCAAGAAGTTCCTCCCACATCCACGGGGTGGAATAAATAGACCGCTCCGCTTCCTTCTCCTTCGTCGTGATCTTGGCCCGCAGCAACTGGGTTGCAAGATTCGGAAGCTCCAACGGCAATTATTCCTCTGCGAATACTCAGCGACATTCCAAATGCTTCGGCACGGTATTGCGCCTCTGCGCACCATGGATGCGGCGATGTCAACGCAAAGATCGCTTGCCAATTATCGCCTTCGCTTTGGGTTTCAGTGTGCTTGAACAAATGCACGACTCCAGCATGATCTGGAAATGCCTGTGATTGCAATGGAGTCTCTCGTGGCGCGCCGACAGCAAGAATGTCGCGCGAGATCGCAAGGCTCATTCCAAACCAGGCGCTGGATTGTGGGTCCGGCGCTTCGATTCGACCCGCGTATTGCCACCCATCCTTCTTGAGTCGAAAGACATCTACACGACCACTGCCAGCACCAACCCCGCTGAAACTCGGCGAGCCAACCACAATTGTTTCAGCATCAATCGCAAGGCTTGTTCCAAAGCGCATGCCGGATATAGGAAGTGGCATTGCAAGCTCGCTCTCGTGCATCCATAAATTGTCGCGGCGAACAAAGACATCGACGCGTCCTGCAGCAAATCCGCCGTGGTTGTGATCGGGCGATCCAACCACAACGCGCGCGCCGTCCGTGGCGACAACAGATCCGAAGTGTGCGCCGACATTTGGTTGTGGAGATTCCAGCGTTGCCCAAAGTTTCCAGCGCACGCTGGACTTTTCCCCAGCGCCACCCCCAGCGCCACTTCGCGACATATATAAATAAACGCGTCCCATCTGAAAGTTGTCCGGCCACTTTCCAGAGTCTTTCTCGACGCCATCTTCATTTGGTGCGCCAATACATAACACGCTTCCGTCAGGATCGATTGCAAGAGCTTGTCCAAACGCTGACTGACGATGATCCTTTGGATGCGTAATTCTTTCTTGCGCAGTCACAGCATTGACAGAACAATTCCAAACTGCAACTGCGCCTGCATCCACGCCGATGTCGGAGTCATGACCTCCGCCCACAGCGATCAATCCTGTTTCACTCGCAGCAACAGCAGCGCCAAGACCGAGCGGTAACATTTGCTGCGGGGCATCGAGGCGCGTGCGATGTTGCCACTGCGCATCAGTATTCGCGCTTGCGTTCAAGCCAAATCCTATTCCTGTCATTGCCGCGACTCCTGCGACCCCAAGAATACCAAGCAATTTCGACGCAAATCTTAGATGATTCCTTCCGCTTTTCATACTCGACTCCTTTCGAGCGTGGACAATAAACACTCGCCGAGTGCTCTCGAGAAATCACTCCCTTTTTTCTGGCACCTTCACATTCTTGCGCCTTTTCAATTTGGGGTACAACCACACGCATGCAGCAGGAGATCTATAAGTATTCCCACGGCGACCTTCCATGCGAGGGTTTGATCGTCCGCAAGCCGAATCTCATCTTGCCCGCGCCAGTCGTGGTCATCTGTCATCACTGGAATGGTCGTGACGCATTGATGGAGAGCAACGCAGAGCGCGTTGCGCAGATGGGTTATATCTCGCTCGCCGCGGATATCTATGGCCAACATCAGACGGCGACCGATCGCGAGCGATGCGCCGCATTGATGAATCCATTCGTTGAAGATCGCGTGCTCCTGCGTGAGCGTTTGCGAGCGA
Organism: uncultured bacterium; assembly: GCA_903961015.1. Lineage (GTDB taxonomy): Bacteria > Planctomycetota > Phycisphaerae > Phycisphaerales > SM1A02 > F1-60-MAGs104. The sequence continues at coordinate 14,062 of CAJCCX010000259.1, read as the reverse complement.
CGATCTCAGCAGCGCAGCGCATTCCAGGAGCAGATGGCAAGCGCATCGTCGTCATCGGATTTTGTTTCGGTGGACTCTGCGCGCTTGATGCTGCGCGCGCATGTTTGCCTGGCGTGGTCGGCGTGGCTTCTTTTCATGGACTCTTGAATCCCCCAAATATCGAAAAACAAATTTCAATCACTGCGAAAGTTCTTGTCTTGCACGGCTATGAAGATCCGATGGCAAATCCAGATTCCTTGACCGCCTTCAAGAACGAGATGACTGCTGCCAACGCGCAATGGGAAGTGGATGCATATGGCAAAACTGTTCACGCATTTACAAATCCAAACGCTCAGGATCGCGCAGCAGGAATGGCATTCGATGCGACGATCTGCAACCGTGCATTCTCACGCTTGGAATCCTTCTTGAGCGAATGCTTTGCAAGGTGAATTGTATTTTGCTCACTATTGATCGCTCTCTCTCTCGCGGTTACGATTCTCAAGTGCAAACAACTTCAGAGACAGTTTGGATTTGAATTCTCATTGATTTTCAAGCAACTTTGAAGCCTAGAATTGAATCGAAAGGACACAAGCCAATGTCAGGAATAAAATCCAACCCGCGCGCCTTTACTTTGGTCGAACTCCTCGTGGTGATAGGAATCATCGCAATTCTCATTGGGCTTCTTTTGCCCGCACTTGCAAATGTACGAGCAAGTGCTCGCACCGCAATGGATTCCACGCAAGCGTCACAGATTCTCAAAGCGATGATCATTATGGCGCAGGAAGATGCGCAGCAGAGATTGCCCACTCCCGGCAGAATCAATCGATTGGCGACCATGTCTGCTGGTACTGCAGCAGAGATCCAAGGAATGGGAGATGAAAATCCACTTCAAAATACGACAGCAAATCTCTATTCAGCATGCGTTGCGAAGGAAGCATTTGTTACTGATATTCTTGTGGGTCCAACTGAATATCCAGGATCAAATGTTGTCGCGATGGGCAAGGCGAATTCGATTGGATTGCCTGTTGATACTGAATATGACCTCACGCAGTACAACCCATCCGCAGACAAGTATTGGGATCCCAAGTTTTATTGCAACTTGAATGGCAATACGCCACCCACGGGCCAGGAAGCCGTTTGCTATTCGTCGTATGCACATCAACCGCTCTTTGGGCAACGAAAGGCGACCAGTTGGCGAGCGGTCGGAGACAGCACGCGACCTCTCTTGGGAACTCGCGGTCCGCGTCACACCAACGATGGTCCTGCGTCTGCACAAACAGATCCAGATAGTTATGCAAATAGTCCGACGCTCTTGTTGCACGGTTCAAAAAGGGAATGGGCTGGAAATGTAGTTTTTGGTGATGGTCACTTTGAATTTCTCACCACAATGTTTCCAACGCAGACACAATTTGATTGCGGAGGATCTGAAGCACTCACCAAGGACAACATTTTTGCGATGGACTTCTTGTGCAATGGGGCAACCGGTGTGGCAGGTGCCGCAAAACAAGCAGATGCGATCATCGCATTTACGATGAAGCCTCCAACATCGCTCAATGAAGGCGAAGTTGTATACGACCAAGAAATTGTTCCCTGATCATTTGTTGCTCTGACATCACGTCCCGCGTTTGCCTCTGCGACCTTGCTTGAATCCCTTCTTGTGACCACGCTCGGTACGCGGTGCGCCGCGACCGCCGACAAATCCTTTGTCGCGCTTGCCACGCACTTCGCTTTCTTCGCTCTTGATGCTGCTCGCCTTGCGAAGTGATTTCACCAATCGCAATTCCATTTGCCGAGTTGCAAGATTGATTTCCGCAATTTGCACTTCGACGGGATCGCCCACGCCAAGACTTGCTCCACTGCGGGGCGAAGTCATTCGGCCAGTGGTTTCGCTTCGTGCCCATTTCTCTCCGCCGCCGCCAATTTCGCGCAGACGAATCATTCCATCTGCAAGGAATCGATCAAGCATCACGAAGACTCCGCCGCCGCCAGGCGAAACTCCAGTGACAACACCAGTGAGTGTCTTGGTGAGGAAATGATCCTGCAAGAATTGCAGAACAAGGAAAGTTCGCAATTCGCGCTCGGCGCGTTCCGCATTCACTTCGGTCTCGCTGCAATGCGAACCGCATTCGACCAAAGAGTCTGCATTTTCCACGCGCGGATCCGTTCGCAGTTGATCGAGCAACGCGCGACGTTGCTTTCCTCCCGGCGGCTTGCGTCCGTTGTCAGTCAATTCAGTCCACGCTTCCAACATTCGGTGCGTGACGAGATCTGGATAACGCCGAATCGGACTGGTGAAATGCAAATAATGTTCGCTCGCAAGCGCGAAGTGTCCGATTAGAGCCGGTGCATAGACAGCTTTCGCCATCGAACGCAGCACTGCAAAGTGAATCGCTCGTTCGCTCTCGGTGCCACGCACTGCATCCAGCAGTGCTTGCAAATCTTTTCGCGTTGGCGTTTCAGGTAAACGAATTTTCGCCGTGCGTGCGTACATACGAAGTTCTTCCACGTCATGAAACGATGGCTCGGGATGAATACGGCGCAGCGCAGGAATTGCCAGCGACGCAAAGAGTCTTGCAACGGCTTCGTTCGCTTCGACCATAAACATTTCAATCAACTTGTGCGTGAACGCATCGTCTTCAGGCTCGACATCTTTCACGCGGCCATCGTCGCCATAGACCAATTCAGATTCTGGAAGACTGAGAACAATCATTCCATCTTTCAACCTGCGCGCGCGCAGAATCTGCGCAAGCTTCGCAGACATTCGCAGTTCGTCGATGAGGGTTTCGTCGACGGGCGTTTCGGTTTTGGCGTTCTTGCGCGCCGCCGCCATATCGCCGTCGATGACTCCTTGCGCTTCCAGATATGTCATGCGCTTTCGCGAGCGGATGACCGTTGATGCATATCGCTCATAGAGCACACGGCCATTCTTGTCGAAAGTCATCCACGCGGTCTTCGTGAATCGCGCAACGCCTTCTTGCAAAGAGCAGACTCCGTTGGAAAGCGTTTCCGGCAACATCGGAATGACACGGCGGGGGAGATACGCGCTGTTTCCTCGAGCGCGCGCTTCGATATCAAGCGCGCCGCCGCGCGGAACAAATGCTGCAACATCTGCAATATGAACTGCAAGGGTCCATTCTTCCTTCTCTGCATCAAACGAGATGGAAATAGCATCGTCGAAATCTCTCGCATCGGGCGGATCGATGGTGAAGACAGAAGTTGCCGTCAAATCTTCGCGACCTTCCCATGGTCCTTCGCGATGAGCCTCGAAACTTCGCGCGGCTTCGGCTGCTTCATCCAGAACTTCTGCTGGAAATTCGTCGTGCAAGTTGTATGTCACCATCACCGATTGCGTTTCAACATCTGGTTCGCCAGCTGCACCAAGACGCTGCGTAATCACGCCTTCAGCTTTCGATCGCAGATCGGGAAAGCGCGTGATCTCAACAATAACTTTGTCGCCGATTTGCGCATCCTTTGCGCCGGGATCGCGCACGACGATTGGCTCGGTCAGACTGCGTCCATCAGGAATCACAATCCAACCTCGACCTTCCTTTTCAAGTCGCCCAGCGAATCGAGTCTGCTTGCGCTCGAGAATTTCGACGACTCGCCCAGTCGGTCTTGCATCGGGCGATCGATCCCAATCCTTGCCACGGCGATTCACGGTGACGCGAACGCGGTCGCCAGAAATTGCGCCACCTGTATCGCTTTCCGCGATAAAGAGATCGCCTTCGCGGCTTGGAACATCTGGGATCAAATATCCATCGCCTTTGCCTCGCGCGTTGATGCGGATTCGCCCGATGGTCTCGTCTTTGAAACGCGTGAGTCGAACGATGTCTTCGTTGCTGATATCGATCAGATCTTCGGTTGCGAGCGCGTCAAGCGTCACTCGAAAATCCGGAGTTTGATCCTCCAAGATGCGCATTTGGCGTTCGAGTTCGCGGGAACGAACGGGCTGATAGCCGTTGTGTCCGAGGTGATTGAGAATTTGATGTCTGAATGATTCACTCATTTATTTGTTTGTCTTTCGTGCCGGCTTCGATGCGCGGCTTGGAGTCTTTAATGGTTGTTTGAGATTTCCGACACCGCGACCTTCGCGAGCAGATTTCTTTTCTTGTTTCTCTCTAGGATTCGTTGGCGTTTCCCTGGATGCTTGGGAGTGTGCTTGGGAGGGTGCTTGGGCGGATGCTTGGGAGGACGCTTGCGATTTTGATTCACTGATTGTTGATGCTGCTGCCGCTTTCTCCGCAGGTTTGTCTGTTCCTTTCGCCGCAGGGGCTACTTTGCTGTCGGTGGTTTTCGCGCTCTCGGAAGGCTTTTTCTCCGAAGCTTTCTCCGAAGCTTTCTCAGACTCCTTCTTTTCTGCTTCTTCGGTCTTGCGATACGACTCGCTTCGATAATCCGTTTCATAGAAACCGCCACCCTTGAAGAGTACGGCTGCGCCGATACCGATCTTGCGCTCGACGCGCTTGCGCCCACACTTTGGACAAGTTCGTACGGGAGAAGAAGTGATCGGCTGGAATCGCTCGAATTCGTGCCGACACGCGCGGCAGACATATTCGTATGTCGGCATCTCTATCAGGCGTCCAGATTTGGAGTGACAGCGACCTTTGCGGATCGCAGTGGAATTTCGCCAAAGCGATAACCCGCTTGTAGGCATTGACCAATTCGGCCAGGAGCGATCTTGTCAACAGATTGCTGCATGACGGCTTCATGAAATGTTGGATCGAATTCGGATCCTGGCTTTGGATCGATGCGTTCGATTCCGCATTGACCAAGCGCCTTCAGCAATTCGCTACGCATCAGCGTGACGGCGTCGGCAAGTTTGTTTGCATCGAGTGATCGCAAATCGTGACCAAGTGCAAGATCCATATTTTCCAGCACGGGAACGATTGCTCGCGCGACATGCGCCACGCCGTGATCGCGCGCACGCATTTCGTTCTCTCGCGATCGTCGTTGAAAGTTTTGAAAGTCTGCAAGCACGCGCAAGTATGCAGTTTGCTTTTCTTCCACTTGCTTGTGCAATTCTGCAAGCAGGGTCATTTCATCGCTTGGTTGAACATCAGGCACTTCTGCAGTTGGTTGTTCTTGCGGGGGTTGGGTTGGTTCAGCCATCATGTCTCTCTTGTCCTTCAACTTCCTGAAATCGTGTCCTTGATTTTCTTCCAAACACCTTTGCCTGCAGGGCGCAATTCTTCGTCAGGATTCGGCTGCGTCTTTGCAAACTGCTCCAGCAACTCTCTTTGAGCTGCGGTGATCTTATTCGGAACTTCAATACAGATACTGACGCGCAAATCACCGCGAACTTTCGGCGAGCGCAAGTGAGGCAAACCAGAACCTTCGACGGTCAAGACTTCTCCATGCGGTGTCCCGTGCGGGATTTCCAAAGTCACCTTGCCATCAAGAGTTTCGATAACAGTTATTCCGCCAAGTGCCGCAAGTGAGAAACTGATATCTCGCGTGGTGATCAGATCATCTTCGACTCGCTCAAAAACTTCGTGATCGTTGACTGCAACCACCACGTGCAAATCCCCGCGCGGTCCTTTGCCAGCGGGATCTGCTTCTGGCGGTGGCGGTTCACCTTCATTTGCAACTCGGATGACTTGTCCGTGAGAGATGCCAGCGGGAATCTTCACATTCAGATTGCGCTTTTTTGGAACGCGGCCATTGCCTCGACATTCCGCGCAGAATTCGGTGATGACCATGCCGCGCCCACGGCAGTTGGGGCAAGTCGTGACCATACGAAACATTCCGCCAAGTCCTTGTTGCGCAACTTGACCGCTTCCACCACAAGTTGGACATTTGATTGGCTTCGTTCCAGCTTTCGCTCCCGAACCATCGCATGTGTTGCAACCATCACGCCGAGTGAATGCGACTTCGACATCTTTGCCGTTGAGTACATCGATCAGTTCGATCTCGATACTTGTTTCAAGGTCGTATCCGCGAACTGGACCGCGTCGTCCTCCGCGCGATCCGCCGCCGCCGCCACCTCCAAAGATGTCGTTGAATATCGAGAAAATATCGTCGGGTCGCATCCGCGAGAAATCGTGTCCGGGCGCTTGTCGAAGTCCAGCGTGGCCGTACTGGTCATAAAGGGCCTTGCGCTCCGAATCAGAAAGCACTTCATATGCCTCTGCGCAAACCTTGAATTCTGTTTCTGCTTTCGGGTCACCCGGATTTCGGTCGGGATGCCACTTCATCGCCATGCGCCGATAGGCGCGCTTGATTTCGTCGCCGTTGGCGGTTCGCTCGATTGAGAGAATTTCGTAATAGTCGCGTTCGACGGGCACTGTGAATCTCAGCAAAGAAAAGGTGAAAGAAAAACGGAGGACCGAAGAACAGTGGTGTGTTCGACGATCCTCCGTTGTCTAAGCAAATGAATCAGGAGATCGCCCCTTCAGTCGCAGCGGTCTCGTCCTTCAGTTCTGTGACCAGAACATCCGTTGTCAACATCAAGCCAGCAATGCTGGCAGCGTTTTCAATCGCAGTCTTGGCGACAAGCGCTGGATCAATAATGCCAGCCTTGATCAAGTCTTCGTATTCGCCAGTCGACGCATTGAATCCGAATGAGCCCTTGCCTTCGAGAATCTTCTCGACAACAACATCTCCATCGGTGCCATAGTTGGTCGCAATTTGCCAAGTCGGACGGCGTAATGCTTCGGCAACGATGTCATAGCCAAACACTTCGTCGCCTTCTGCATCTTTGCGTGCCGCATTGATCGCTGCGATTGCGCGCAGATATGCAACGCCACCGCCAGCAACATAGCCCTCTTTCGCCGCTGCGCGAGTGGCGTGAAGAGCATCGTCGACGCGATCCTTCTTCTCCTTCATTGAAACTTCTGTCGCTGCGCCAACATGGACAATCGCCACGCCGCCAGTCAGTTTTGCCAAACGTTCCATGAACTTCTCGCGGTCATAATCAGAGGTCGACTTTTCGTGCTGAGATTTGATTTGTGAAACTCGGTCAGCGATTGCCGCCTTCTTGCCAGCACCTTCGATGATCGTGCATTCGTCCTTGGTGATGACAACGCGACGAGCAGTTCCGAGTTCGGAAAGTTCGACATCAGCGAGATTGCGACCGATGTCTTCTGCGAAGAAGACGCCGCCAGTCAGCGTGGCGATATCACCAAGCATGGCCTTGCGACGATCACCAAATCCTGGCGCCTTCACAGCGCAGATTTGCAGAACTCCGCGCAGACGATTGACGACGAGCGCAGCAAGAGCTTCGTTCTCGACTTCTTCGGCGATGACCAACAAAGGCTTCGACGAAGTCGCAATCTTGTTGAGCAGTGGAAGGAAATCAACCAGATTGGAGATTTTCTTCTCATAGATCAGCACGTACGCATTTTCCAAGACGCACTCCGCCTTCTTTGGATCAGTCATGAAATATGGCGAGAGGTATCCCTTATCGAAGCACATGCCTTCGACATAATCCAGCGTGGTGTCCGCAGTCTTGCCTTCTTCGATTTCAACAACGCCATTTGCGCCCACTTTATGGATCGCTTCAGCAATCAGATCGCCGATTTCTGAGTCGTGATTCGCACTGACAGTTGCGACCTTCGCAAGATCATCTTTGCCTTTGCACTTCGTTGAAGCGGAGGTGATGAAATCGCCAGCAGCTTTGGCAGCAGCGTTAATGCCGCGCTGAATTGCGACAGCGTTGGCACCAGTGGCGACGAACTTCAGCCCACCGTTGAAGATGGCAGCGGCAAGCACTGTTGCAGCAGTGGTTCCATCACCAGCAACATCGGCGGTTTTCTTTGCAACTTGTGCAACCAACTTTGCGCCCATGTTCTGGAACGGTTCGGAGAGTTCAACTTCCTTCGCGACGCTGACGCCGTCTTTGGTGACCGATGGACTACCAAAAGATTTTTGCACAATCACATTGCGCCCAGCTGGACCCATCGTGACGGCAACTGCTTTGGCAATCTGATCGACGCCACGCTTCAGTTCTGCGTGCGCAGCGGTTGAGAATTTCATTTGCTTACTAGACATATTGTGGATTCCTATCTGTTGATGGATTGGATCAGCCGTCGATGACGCCGAGCAATTCGCTTTCGCGGATGATGAGATGAGTCACGTTCTTGATTTCGATTTCAGTTCCCGAGTACTTGCCATAGACAACGGTGTCGCCCTTGGAAACAGTTGGTGCGAGTCGCGTGCCGTTTTCCAGCAACTTGCCTGGCCCGACGGTGATGACTTTTCCCTTCATCGGTTTTTCCTTGGCGGATTCCGGCAAGAAAATTCCTGATGCGGTCTTGGTTTCTGCGTCAAGAGGCTTGACGACGATGCGATCTTCTAGTGGTCGAACATTGCTCATGTGTGAATCTCCGTAAGTTGAAAGTGAGGTTGTGAATTGTGAATTTGAACGTGTGTGAAAAAGTTTGTGTGATGAATACTGCGTGGGATCAGAAGTCCATGCCACCCATGCCACCCATGCCACCCATGCCGCCCATGCCGCCCATGCCGCCCATGCCGCCCATGCCACCCATTCCACCGCCGCCGCCGTGATCGTGACCATGGCCACCCTTGGCTTCTTCCTTTGGCTTGGGTGATTCGGTGATTGTCGAATCGGTGACCAACAAGAGTCCTGCGACGCTTGCAGCATTCTGCAAAGCAGATCGATCAACCTTTGCTGGAGTGATGACGCCTTGCTTCATCAGGTCACCATACTTGCGAGTGAGCGCGTTGAAGCCTTCGCTTCCCTTCATTTGTGCCACTTTGGTGACAACAACAGTGCCGCGTTCTCCAGCATTTTCTGCGATTGTGCGCAGCGGAACGACGAGTGCTTCAGCGACAGTATCGACTCCGAAGACTTCATCTCCGGTGCATTCTGCGCGAACTTTCTTCAAGCCTGGAATTGCGCGGATGAATGAAAGTCCGCCGCCGGGAACAACGCCTTCAGCGACTGCAGCGCGTGTTGCGTGCAATGCGTCTTCGACGCGGCTCTTCTTCTCTTTCAATTCTGTTTCGCTGCTTGCGCCAACTTTGATTTGTGCAATACCGCCAGCGAGTTTCGCCAAACGCTCTTGCAGTTTCTCGCGGTCATATTCGGAATCAGTTCGTTCGATCTCGGTGCGAATCTGAGTGCAACGACCTTGAATCGTCTTGGTGCTTCCAGCGCCTTCGATGATCGTGGTGTTGTCAGCGTCGACCGTAATCTTCTTTGCTTGACCGAGTTGCGAAATCGCAACCTTATCAAGTTCGATTCCAAGATCCTTCATGATCGCAGTTCCGCCGGTGAGGATCGCAAGATCTTCAAGCATCGCCTTACGACGATCGCCATATCCAGGAGCCTTGACTGCGCAAACATTCAGAACGCCACGCATCTTATTAATGACGAGGGTGCTGAGTGCTTCGCCTGTGACATCTTCGGCAATGATGATGAGTGGCTTCTTTGATTCCATCACCTTCTCGAGGAAAGGAACCAACTTGGTGACTGAGTCGATCTTGTCTTCAAAAATTAGAACGAGCGCTTTGTTGAATTCAACGGACATCGCTTCGGTATCGGTGACAAAGTTTGCGCTCAAGTATCCGCGATCGAAGCGCATGCCTTCGACAACATCAACGATTGTTTCGCGACCCTTACCTTCTTCGACGGTAATGACGCCATCTTTGCCGACCTTCTCGAAAGCTTCAGCCATGATCGCACCAACTTCGGTGTCGTTGTTTGCACTGATCGTCGCAACATTTTCAATACCGCCATCGATGTTGCCGACGGGTTTCGCCATCGACACGATTGTTTCGGTCACGGAAGTAACGGCCTTGCGCATGCCGCGCACGAGTGCATTAGCATCAGCGCCAGCGGCGATAAATTTTAGTCCGCTGCGAAAGAGAGCTTCAGCGAGCACGGTTGCGGTGGTGGTTCCATCGCCTGCATCGTCGGAGGTCTTGGAAGCAGCTTCCTTGACCAACTTGGCTCCCATGTTTTCGATCTTGTTACGAAGTTCAATTTCTTCGGCGACGGTCACGCCGTCTTTGGTCACAGATGGTCCGCCCCAACTCTTATCGAGCACGGCATTGCGACCGCGAGGTCCCAGAGTGCTCTTCACTGCGGCGGCGAGTTTTTCAACGCCTGCGAGAAGTTGCTTGCGGGCTTGGGTATCGAATGTGAGGTCCTTGACTGCCATGGTGTTCTCCAGCTGTGTGTTTCTGATCTATTTAAAGTTTGAGTCTGAAAGTTTGAGTGACTTGAATCTGATGACAGACGCCTGTCAACACTGTCAACGCCTAGAGCAAATGCCGTGCCATAAGCTGAAGGGTCGGCAAGTGCGATGATGACGGTCACGAGGGATTCTGGGAGCCAAGATCGACACCGAAAATAGGAATATGCCAAAGAGGCAGGGAAAAGTGCGAAAAGTGGTCGAATTCGCTTCTGTCGATCTGGTCAGTTCAAGGATTCGCGAGAGGATAGAGGTCCTATAACCTTGACAACATCTTCTATGTTAGGAGGAGGGCTAGAAAGAATTCGGTAAATCCAGACAAAGTTCATCAGGAGATATCCACTGCCCATTAATAGGAGTCCTCCAGCGACAAATGAAATGACGCGTGATATGAGCGCCAATTCAGGATAATTCAGGCCTGGCAATACTGCCGCCCCCAATGATCCCACCAACGAAACTGCTCCAGCGACCACCATTGTTTCGAGTGATTGACGCGCAATTCCCGCGTGGCGAAATCTGCGGCATCTGCGACCGAGGACGGTTGCATATTTGTTCAAGCCAATTGAAGCGATGACGGCTCCGAGCATTTGAACTGCCAGACATATGAACCAGAGTCCTTGGTTTTCGAGAGTGATGAATTTTTGCAGGTCAAACAGAACTCCCAGCACTGACGCGCTTGCCGCGCCGAACCAAATGGCAATTCCGACGAGGAGCATTTTGCCTGACTTCCCGGTTTCTTGCATCAGAATCGGATCATCTCGGCGTGTGAGTTGGATCGATCCAATTCCAAAAATCAGGACGCCAATTATTGAAAGGACGACGCCCATTCGGTCGCTTGGGCCGCCATCTGTCGGCAAATTGCTGTTCCCAAGCTCTGCCACTCCGCGAAGAACCATTGGCGCCGTCACGGCAAATAACCAGATCAGGATTCCCAGCCCAACTGCAAGAAGTGCGTGCGCAACTCGTTTCGCATGCAGCGGGCGCGCAAGCATTTGGGAGGGCATGTCAAGTGTTTCGACAAGGGTGTGCATCACCAGTGTGCCGCATTCTGGGCATCGACTTGTCACAGGCAATCCACGTAAGACATACGTGCACCCAATACAGCGCAAATCGTGTGTGACTGCGTTGAGAGTTGCCGACATGGTTTCAGCGTATCAGCGAATTCTCAACAAGAGATATCCACTCAAAGAGAATATTGCTTCTGTTTCTAATGGGCACTGGGATGAAGATCGCCCAAATCATCGGTTGTGAACCGTGAAATGAAGAATGCTGGTTTTTTACAGCAGTGACAGTGACGGTTTCTGGTTGCCGACTGTGCGCCAAACGATTCGCACGATTCGCCAAGTTCCGTCTTTTTGCAGAGCAACTTCGAAAGTCCAACGCGTCGGGACGGTGCCATAACTTGAAGCAGTCCGAGTACGACAACTCATTTCGACGATCGCTGAATCTTCGGATGTCGTTGTTGCTTGCAATGAAGTGATTTCGTTGGATTCGATGCGATGTCGGTTGGCGAATGAGTCGAACGCAGTATCGATGCGCAAACGACCTTCGCCTGGTTGTTCTGGCGTACTCATATGGATGGTTGCATCACGAGAAAAGCTGGCTTTGGCAGCGGCGGGATTTCCAGCGACGGCAGCTGCGACAAGATTTTCGATGACGATGGCAGCATGCTCTGCTGGAGTGACCGAGAACCATGCGATCGCGATGGTCAAGGCGACTCCCATAAGAGGAGCAATCGAGGAGAGAAGCCATTTAATCGATCCCAGACGCAGACCGACTAGAAGGAGGAGTGCCGCAACTGCCGCCAAGGAGATTGCGATGGTCCAAGGATGTTCTGCAAAATAATTCACGCGAGCGTCAGCATAGGAATAAGATAAAAACCAGATGGCCGAGATGATTTCGATCAACTTCTCCCAACCCGTTGCGCTCTTCCCGCTGCCAGGCGTTGTGCTTTTGCCACATACGGCATTGCCGCTGCATATTTTTGAGCCTCGCTATCGCCAAATGATTCGGCACGCACTCGATGGATCGACATCTGCGGCTATTCGGCCAATCGCAATCGCATCGATCAGTCCTCTTGCAAAGATGGCGCAACGCAATCCGCCGCTTCGAAGCGTTGTATGTGTTGCGCACATTGTTCAACATCGTCCAATTTCTGATGGCCGTTTCGATATTGTGGTGCAGGGTCTTTGCCGCGCAGCGATCGATCGACTTGATGAACCAGAGGGTCAGCGTTTGTATCGTGAGGCGATCCTGCGACCGATCGAAGATCCAACTTTGGCTGTCCCTGGATTGAAGAAAATGCGAAGTGAAATGCGTTCGCTGCTTTCGGGATTACGTTTTCAACGGATGCAAAGTGCTCGGGCGGTTCTTTCGTGGATTGATCGCAAGGAACTTTCACATCAAGGTGCGTTGGAGCTTGTTGCCTTTGCTCTGGTGAAGAACGAAGAATTGCGATACCAAATTCTTTCGGAGAGCGATGCGTTCGAGCGCGCAAAAATCATCTGGGCTGATCTGCATAAGACGGATCGCTTCATCGCCAAGGCAGAACTTCAACTCACTAAGAAAGCTCCGCGCGGGGTGAGTTGGAATTGATTGGCAGGGACTGACGCTTTGTGACATCCGCTACGATCAGATGATGGCTTCACCTGACGACACAAAGAAGTCGACATCACTTCCACGGATGATCATGATCGTGCCGTGCTATAACGAGGCGGCACGGCTCCAGCAAAAGAAATTTCTCGATTTTCGAATGGGGAACTGTGATTTGCGCTTTTTATTCGTAAATGATGGCAGTTCCGATGAAACGCAAAGTGTGCTTGATGCAATGAGTGCACAAGGTCTCGATCGAATTGCATCGCTGCGTTTGAGGAACAATGTCGGCAAGGCGGAAGCCGTTCGCCAAGGGATGTTGCATGGTCTGAAAGACAATCCAGATTTTATCGGATTCTTGGACGCAGATTTGGCGACATCATTGGAGGAGTTGCCAAGTTTTTGCAAAGTGATGGAAGTCGATCCCGCGATCGTATTAGTGATGGGCGCACGTATTCGATTGCTTGGCCGAACCATCGAGCGTCATACGGCAAGGCACTACATCGGTAGAGTCTTTGCAACATTCGCATCAATAGCATTGCGCATGTCCGTGTATGACACACAGTGTGGCGCAAAGTTATTCAGACGAACTCCAGAAACCTCATCGCTGTTCGCACAGAAATTTATATCCCGTTGGGTCTTCGATGTTGAAATTCTTGCCCGACTTGCTGCTTCGAATTGTGATCTCGGTTTCGCCGCAGAGTTTGGGATTACAGAATTGCCGTTAATGGAGTGGCGTGATGTGCATGGTTCGAAAGTGAAATTTATTGACGGGGTTCGTGCGTATGCGGATATTGTCCGAATTGGCTGGAGATATCGGCGCAACCGAAAATCGGCGCGAGCCGAATCTGCAGTCAGTACGAAACATATTCATTCAGCGACTTGAAGGCGAAAATTCCACAAGTGCCCAGCCTCGGAAGTCCGTTCGCTGTGTTGGAGCGGAGATTCCAGTTGTTCCCATCAAGCTGTTGATTGCCGAAGTTTCGGCTGCAATCACCACACTGCCACGACTGCGAGCATCGGCGAGAACGGCCGCGAAATCTGCGCTTGCAATAATGCGCGCATCGTCTTGCGGAATTGAAAGTCCGTTGACAAATTCACGCGGGCTACTCACGATCAAGAAGTCGCTGCGCGGTAAGAACCAAGCACAAGCGTGCGCCAATCTCTGATCGCACATGAGGGTTGATGCGCTTCGAATGATGTCGCGTTGTGACATTAACGTCGGACCTGAGTTGGTGAGATCGTTGACTATGGCGTCAGGAAAGAGCAGACTCAATGATGCAAGAATTGCGACGGGGGAGAGCCCCATACACATCAGTCGGTGAGGGCCCGGT
>CAJCCX010000258.1 GCA_903961015.1 uncultured bacterium | reverse complement strand
GGCAATCGAGCAACTTTCTCAAATTATGCCAAATTCTGCGCTGTACTCCATTCACGCGCCAGAACTTCTGCAACCCGGTGGCGGGATGATTTCAGGCTTGATCAAGTTGCGAGAAGCATTGACGCAAGCGTGTCAAGCGCGTGATAAAGACTCGTCGAATTCAACACCAAAGGTCGCACCATGACAAAGCGGCAATTACTAGGGATCTTGGTCATTGCGATTCTGCTTGTGACAGGAGTAATCGCACGACTTTTGATTGGACGAGATCCTGCAGTTGGCGGAGTTCATTTCAATTGGCCAGATGAAAACATTTTCTTGTTGCGATTTGGTGCAGTGCGATCTGCAATAGTCGGCGGCGCCTGCCTTGGCTTGAGCGGATTACTCCTTCAAGCACTCTTGCGAAATCCACTTGCTTCTCCATTCATATTGGGATTATCAGCTGGCGCTGGTCTTGGTGCAATGATCGCCGCATGGTCTGCAAGCGTTGTTGGCACAGGATCGGTTGCATGGATCTCATTTATCGCGCACGGTGCCGATGGGGTCATACCAGGCACAGTCGGTTCGCTTTCCGTTTTAGTCTTGGTCTATGCACTCGGTCGTCGAGGCGGCAGACTTGATCCGTTGACACTCGTTCTTGCAGGAACCGTTGTGGCAACAATCTGTGGAGCGCTCACACTGCTCGTGCAATCGCTCATGCCTCCTTCAAGCCGTGGCGATTCGTGGATGTGGTTTATGGGGCAAGTCCCTGAACTTCCTTCAAGCGGTGCGATGTGGACGGCAATTGCACTTCTTTTCTGCGCATTTATCGCAAGTTTTCAAAGCGGTGCTGCTTTAGATGTTTCCAGCACTGGCGATGACGAAGCGGAAAGTCTTGGCGTATCACTGCGAAGTCTTCGCATTCTTCTTTTCATCTGCGCAGGTGCATTGGCATCCGCAAGTGTTGCGCTTTGCGGACCGATCGCCTTTGTCGGATTTGTTGCGCCGCATCTCTGCAGACTTCTTATTGGATCGCGACATCGCGCACTTGTTCCTGCAAGCGTGATCGCAGGCGCAGCGATTCTTGTCTGGGCCGATGCTGTTCGACAATCAATCGATGTGGGAGCGGGGCGATTGCCCATTGGAGTTCTGACCGCACTCATCGGAGGTCCAGTTTTTCTGATGGTGATGCGCTCGCGTCGCATGCGAGCAGGAGAGTGGTCATGCTGAAAATCGATTCACTTTCATTTCATTATGGTCGTCGCAGTGCGCTGAAAGAAATTACTGCCTCATGCGACGCTGGGAAAGTTGTCGCACTCGTTGGCCGTAACGGAAGTGGCAAGAGCACTCTCTTGCGCGCAATTGCTGGTCTCGCTCATCCAAGTGGTGGAAGCGTCTCATGGCGAGGACAACGACTGGCGGGACTTGCGCCTGCTCGGCGCGCTCTGGAAGTTGCGTATGTTTCTCAGCGTCCATCACTTTCGATTGATTTGACTGTCCACGAAATGATTGCACTCGGTCGCTTCGCTGCGAAGACACGGCTGGACTCAATCTTGCGCATCGATCAAGCGATCGGGCTGATGGGTCTCGATGCCCTGAAAGAACGCTCATTTCACGAACTTTCTGCGGGAGAACAGCAGCGTTGCGTCATTGCACGGGCGCTTGCACAGCACGAGACCAATGGATTGCTCGCACTCGACGAACCTTTTTCCAACCTCGATCCCGGCGAGACGATGCGGGTGGTTGGTGCGTTGCAACAGAGTGCGCAAGCTGGAGCGTTGGTCGTTGTCGCAATGCATGATTTATCGCTGGTAGACAGAGTTGCGGAGAATGTCTGGTGGTTAGAGCAGGGACAAATGATCGCTGCTGGTGCTCCGATCGATGTGTTGACTCCAACAAAACTGGAAGAGATTTTTCACTGCGAATTTGTTCGTGGTGCGCAAGGTCTAACTCTGGCTGCACGAGTATGATGTTCTAAAGCCAATGACGCAGAGCATCATCATCTTCGTGATCATCGCCATAGTGCAAGTCATTGCAGCGGGAATCGCAAAGAAAAAAGAAGCTGAGAAAAAAGCGGAACTCCAAAATCAAATGCTTGGGCGTAAATCGAATGCGCCTGCTACATCTTCAGTTGCTCGGCCTGCTGTTCGTGCAAATGTGCAGCCGTCCACTCCCAAGCGTGATCTTTTCGCAGCTGCGCAAGAAAAGGCTCAGCGCAGATCCGATGCAAGTATTCCTCGAGGGACTGCAAAGCCAAGTACTGCTGGTGGTGAATCTTTCACATCTGTGGTTGGGTCACGCAAGGAATTGGAAAAAGTCGCGGATCTTGGACCAAATTCCAAGCGTGTTGTCTTTTCAGATGCTTCGCGCGTTCATTCCAATCCGCTGCACATGACGCTTCACACTTCTGATGGCGAAGCGACTTCGGCACAGTTGGCCAAGACCGTTTCTGCGATCCATGAAGGAATGCTGCGCAAAAATGATCTCCAAGGGAAGGTCGTGAAGAAGGTTCAGCCGGCAGCGGTTCTGGGCGCGCCACAATTCTCCGCCATGCTGCGAAACCCATCCAAGCTTCGCCAAGCCATTGTGCTGAGCGAAATTCTCAGTGCTCCAGTTTCATTGCGTTTGGGTTAAGGCTTTCAATTTTTCATTCAAACAAAGGACCGATTCTCGCCGATTATGGTTCGATCTGCGACGATCCGTAATTTCTGCTATCTTGCTGCCCAATTATGATGGACATTCGAAAATTAAAGGAGTTGGTCAAGTTGATGGTGGAAAACGACCTCACGGAACTTGACCTGAGGGACAAAGACGAGCAGGCGACGGTGCGCCGGAATAACTCATTTGCTCCACCGCAAGTCTTCCACCAGACGATCTCCACTCCAACGGGCCAATCGCAATCTTCAACGGCTTCTTCAGCCGGCAAAAGTGAATCCAAAGGCGAATCCAAAGGTTCGAACGACGAAACTGGCTTAATCGCAATCGAAAGTCCAATGGTCGGGACGTTCTACACGGCATCGGGACCAGACAAGCCTGCGCTGGTTTCAGTTGGTGCAAATGTTGATTCGGACACCGTGGTCTGCTTGCTCGAAGCGATGAAGATCTTCAATGAAATTAAAGCGGAGTGTTCGGGGACGGTCGTTAAAGTTCTCGTCAAGAATGGCCAAGCTGTCGAGTTTGGACAGAAGTTGTTCATGATTCGTCCAGCCTGATTCACCCGCCTCATTATTTGAAAGTAACGATGTTCAAACGAGTCCTCATTGCGAATCGCGGCGAGATTGCACTGCGCATCATTCGCGCTTGCCGCGAACTTGGAATTGAAACCATCTGTGTCTATTCCAGCGCAGACAAGGGTGGACCATGGCTCGAACAAGCCACGCAGTCAATTTGTATCGGCCCAGGACCAAGCAAAGATTCCTATCTTCGAATCGAACGCATCATTGCTGCGGCAGAGATTTCGCATGCAGATGCCATCCATCCTGGCTATGGATTCCTTTCCGAGAATGCGCACTTCGCTGAAGTCTGTCGCGACAGTGGTTTCGAATTCATCGGACCAAGTCCAGAGGCGATGTCTCTGCTTGGCGATAAGGTCAACTGCAAGCGACTTGCAAAGCAGGCTGGCACGCCGATCTTTCCTGGAACAGAAGGCGGGATTGAAGACATTGACGAAGCAGTGAAAATCGCAGGGGAAATCGGCTATCCAGTGATTGTCAAGGCTGCAGGCGGTGGTGGCGGACGCGGAATGCGTGTCGCACACGACGAGAAAAGTTTGCGCCTTGGTATAGAGCAAGCAAGACAAGAAGCTGCTGCTGCTTTTGGAAATCCAATGGTCTTCGTTGAAAAATATTTGGAATCTGCAAGGCATTTCGAGGTGCAAGTCATCGGAGACAAGCATGGCAATGCAGTGCATTTGTATGAGCGCGATTGTTCAAGTCAGCGGCGACATCAGAAGTTGATTGAAGAAGCTCCAGCACCTGGAGTTGATCCTGCAAAGCGAGAAAAAGTTTGCGCATCTGCGGCTGAGTTGATTCGACGAGCGAATTATGCCGGGGCGGCGACATGCGAATTCTTGATGGATGCGAAACAGAATTTTTACATGTTGGAAGTCAACACACGCGTGCAGGTTGAACATCCGATTTCAGAAGCGATCACGGGTATCGACATCGTGCAAACTGGAATTCGCGTTGCAGCGGGAGAGGCATTGCCTTTCAAGCAGAAGGACATTCGAATCAATGGGCATGCGATGGAGTTCCGCATTAACGCAGAAGATCCTGCGCGCAACTTCATGCCGCAGGCTGGGCTGATCGAGACTTGGTCGACGCCGGGTGGACCTGGAATTCGCCTCGACAGTCATGTCCGCGTGGGGTATCGCGTCCCGACGAATTACGATTCGATGATCGGCAAGCTCATTGTGCATGCGCCAGATCGCGAGACATGCATTCGGCGCTCGCTTGGAGCGCTTGGAGAATTTAAGGTTGGACCGATCCAGACAACGATTCCTCTCTATCAGCGTTTGCTCAAGGAGCCGCTGTTTACAGAGGCGCGTCACGACATCAAATATGTCGAGAGGTTGTTGTCTCCATCATGATCGAAGTTTCTGTATCATTGCTTGCCTTGCGGGCGTAGCTCAGTGGTAGAGCGTCGGCCTTCCATGCCGAATGTCGAGGGTTCGAATCCCTTCGCCCGCTTTGTTTGTAATGCTCTTGGAGCCTCGCACTTATGCTCCAAACCCGCGCGTGTTGCGCGGCGCGGCACCTAATGAAAGTCTGTACTTCGGTACAGACTTTGAAAGGTTCGCTTGCGCCAATTGCCCCAATATCGTGTTCACAAGTCCAAGAATCTCGCATATCTCAATATCGCGGGGAAGATGATTTATCTCGGACGCGCTCATTCGCCCGAGTCGCGCGTGCAATATCACGCCGTAATTTCAACGCATCTCGCGGGGAAGCCACCGCGAAGAATTCGAAGTGATGCAAAGGCAAGGTGCGCTCTCACAATCGGCGAACTTGCCGAGCGTTGGTATCTCGCCGTCCGTTCGAAGGAAGGGGCGAATTCGAAAACCACCTATGAAGCCTCGTACACCGCCCGAGAATTGACGGAACAACACGCCACTTGTCTTGTAATTGAATTCGGTCCGCTGGCGTTCAAAGCGATTCGCTCTCAAATTGTTGCGAAGGGGAGGAGCCGCCAAGGTGTGAACCGATTGATGAACCGAATCCGCCGCTGCATTCGTTGGGGTGTGGGGGAGGAACTTGTGCCAGCGGATCGCATCCATGCTTTGTCTTCGGTGGACGGACTGCGCCACGGAACCGCCCACGAAACGGAACCTCGCCGAGCCGCTGATCCAAAGGCCGTTGAAGTGTGCATTCGTTGGCTTGAAGGGCAAGACAACTTTGGAGCGGCTGGAATCATTCGATTCATTCGCGCGACTGGATGCCGTCCAAGCGAGGCGACTGCGATGCGCTGGCATGAAGTGGTGCTTGCTGGCGATATGCCGCACTATCGCCCCGCGTCTCACAAGACCGCCCACCATGGGATTGACCGAGTGATACCGCTCAACTCCGATGCCATCGCCGCCGTGAACTCATGCTTGAAACTCCGCCAAGTTGAAGGCCTTGTATTTACCCACACTCGAGGAAAAGCATTTACTACCAATGCGATTCTCTTGGCCGTTCGGCGAGCGGTACGGGCGACTGGATGCGCCGATTGGTGCACCTATGGATTGCGCCACCTCGCCGCAACAACCGCCCTAGAGCGAACTGGCTGCGAAGCCGCTGCCGCCGCATTACTCGGGCATTCGCCTCGCTCTACGATCATTCAGCGGTACAGTCGCGACCGATTTGCGCTGGCGATGCGCGCCGCAAAGTCAATCGAGGAAGTCGCATGAACGAACCAATTCCAAAGAAACCCACTGATTCCCAGCCTATATCCGTCAATAAGCCAAGTACTAGAGAGAGTTCACGGTTGCCGCTTTTAGGCTCCTTTTTTATCGAATCCTCGGGATGTGTGGTATGCGAAACCGTGAAGCGTGGTCAGAGAACCTTCGCGAAAGTGGAACCAATGAGCATCGGAGAACTCCGCCGCAAATTGCCCGCGACTATGAACATGGATGGTTCTCCGCGCAAATCTGCGGCTGATGTCACAGGTGTGCTTCACCATGATGGACGCCCACTCGACTTTGTCAAAGATGCAAGCAAGGAATCACCAAAGCGAGTTCTAGCGGCTCGAATTGTGTGGATGTCAAAGGCTGACAAGATTACGGTTGAAAAATTTGTGAGAGCGCGCGGTAAGTCTGTCCCGTCAATGAGTATGGAAAGTGAATGGATCGAACTGGTCGGCGACTCGGCGGTAGGGTGGTATCGACTCGATGCCAACCAAGAAACATTGGTGTTGCACGGATCCTCGTTTTACAAGTGGTTGGGTTTGGCGGGTGATCGAGAGGAGCGAAGCCTTGCGGAGCAAGAACGGCGCGCATCAATCCTCACGCAGTCCAAATCATGGTTCGATCTTTGAAATGTTTTCAGAATCCCTATTGACAATATTGATTCAGTGGTATCGTTTGGTCCAACTGAAGTGTGGCGCGGAAGCGTCACGCTGGTTCCCTCAGTCTGATGATTGAGTACCGAGGCTCCCACGGGGCGAAAACTGCACGAAATGCAGTGATCCTGCCTCACTAAACGGAGCCTCAATCATGGACAATTTAGAAAACAAGGGAGCGGCCGAAGTGCGCCTTCGCGCCGCTCAAATTCAAAGCCGCATTGCGGAACTGACTGGACACAAGCCAAGCCGAACCACTCTTTGGCGATGGCATCTCGAGAATCGCCTCGAGTGTTCTCGCATCGGCGGCCGCATTTATTCGACCGATTCCGCAATTCGTGAAATGTTGCTGGCTGATGAACAACGCAACCGCGCCAGCGCAAGCCAGCGCGGACAACTCGCCACCGAGCGACTCGAAGCACAAATCGCAAGCGACCGATTGAAAGCGGGGCGGAATTGAACAACGACAAAGAAAAAAAAGCGAGCCGCACTCATAAGACAAGTACGGCCCGCAAATCTAATCAACTTGCATTCTACGCTCCACTTGAGCATTGTCAAAAATTTCCGCTTGGAAAGAAAATTATGCCCGCACTTGGTTACGAGGGATATTTATGCGCGATGGGGCAAATCAAGAATGGGGATACAAGGCAAGGTGATTCGCTGATTATTTTCAAGCCAGCGATATACAAATTCCCTTCGGTGTGGAATACTGGACCACAACGAACCGAAGTAGTAATTCTTTGGAAAAAAGAATACTGCAAACTTTTCCTTGAAATTACTATTGGGGAATTATCCAACGCTTGTAATAAAGCGAACGAGAAGGCTGCGGCAAACAAAAAGGCGGGCGATTGAATTATGTCAAACAATTCAAACCCGTCCGCGCCAGTCGCGCGCGTGCTTTCCCATTGCGATATGGTCAAACGGTCATCAAATGGATGGATGGCGCGATGCCCCGCCCATGAAGACAAGAAGCCAAGCCTTTCAATAAAACAAGGCGACGATGGGAAGGCACTTCTCAAGTGCTTCGCTGGCTGCACCTTTGAAAATATTGTTGCGGCTCTTGGTCTTGTCGAGAGTGAACTCATGGGCGAAGGTGAGAGCGACTATTCAAGTTCTCAATCGTCCATCGCCCTTCGGTCCGCCAGCAAGTCAACCAAAGCCAAGAAAGGCTTTCCAAGCGCAAGCGATGCCCTCAAAGCGTATCGGGGCTATCTCGGAAAGGAGGCTTCATACTTCACCTACCGCGATGCAAAGGGAACTCCAATTGGCATAGTCGCGCGCTGGAATAAAACTTCAGGCGGCAAAGAGTATCGCCCCGCATTCCTGATCGAAGGCGAATGGATGCCCACCTATCCAAAGAATCGCCCACTCTTTGCGCTGGACAAACTTGCCAACGCTGACAAGTCGAAGCCAGTCTATTTGGTCGAAGGTGAGAAGTGCGCTGAACTCATGGAGCAACTTGGATTTGTTGCGACAACTGCGCCTCAAGGTTCAAGTGGTGCGGCATCGGTGGACCTTTCTCCACTTGAAGGAAGAAAAGTAATCATCATTCCCGATGCGGACAATGCTGGCGAAACTTATGCGGCGACAATCCAAACGAGACTTCGACAACTTCCAAACCCGCCCATTCAAATTCTCTTGCAGCAACTTCCCGAAGCAAAGCCGAACTCGGGCGACGATATCGAACAATTCTTGAGTGATCGTCACAACGACGACACAACCGCCGCGGCGGACGAACTCAACGCGCTTGCTGCTATTGGACTTGGGAATATCAAAGTATTGGGGCCGCCAGTTCCAAAGATGCAAACTGCTTTGGAACTCATGCGCTCGCCTGATTTCCACTTACCACCTCAAACGGTGAATTGCAATTGGATTCCATTCGATACAGTTCAACCCTTCGGCGGACTTGAACGCGGCACTCTTACAGTTCTCTCGGCTCCGCCAGCGTGTTACAAAACTTCGGCAATGCTTCGAATCGCGCGCGGATATGCCGAGGAAGGGTTTCGCGTTCGCTGGCTTGCTGCCGAGATGCGGCCCTCGCAACTTGCAAAGCGAATGTTGACTCAAGCCGCGGGGCTTGAGTTGCGTTCGTTGTGGGTTCCAATACCTCAAATCCAAATGAAATTGAAAACAACCAAACAACGCCTTGAAGGAGCGTTCTCGCAACTTCAATTTGTTCGCGGCCCTATCGGATTCGATGAGATTCGAAACGCCGCGGCCGAAGCCGATATTGTCTTTGTCGATTATTTGCAACTCATTCGCCCCCCTGAATCGAAGTTGGCGAGGCATGAACAACTTGAACAAATCATGGAAACTTGTATCGAGGCTTGCCAGTCAACAAAAGCGGTGTTCATCATGGCATCCTCTCAATCGCGCGGCGGCGGCGGCGAGCGAGATATCTCGAGTGCTTTCAAGGGTTCAAGTGCAATTGAATTCTCGGCTGATGTCGCCTACTGCGCGACCGCTCCGAGCAAGGAGGAACTGGAAGCGGACACTTTCAACCTTCGGTTCGAATGCTTCAAACAACGAGAAGGCCAAAGAATTGAGTTCGAAGTTCCAATTGAAAAAGGGTTAGTTGCGCTCACCGATGATGAGAAGGAACTCAACTCATGAAAACCAAAGAGCAAACCGAACGATACGAGGAAGCCTCACGACTTCACCTCGAGAAGATGCAGCGGAAAGCGAACGGGGAAGATGAACGCAAGCCAGCCAAAGCCAAGGGCAAGAGATTTGAATTTCAAAACCCACTTGTGCGAAGCGGCTGGCTTTCCAAACTCTCGGGCCAAGAAGCCAAAGTGCTTTTCGTGCTGAACACTCTAGCGGACAATGATCTCAAGGTTCGCGTGGGGCATACTGCGATTGCCAAATCGCTTGGAGTCAACCGCGAGAATGTTGCGCGCACCACAAAAGCACTTGAGAGAAAGGGGTTCATTCGTTGCACCTCTCGAGGGCGAACAATGGGCAAGAAAGGCAAGCGAGAATCGAACGAGTACCAATTGCCGAGTGAACTACCTCAATTCAATAGTGTCGCCAGCAACACTATTGAACCTCTCGAATAGTGTAAAAGTGATACCGCCAATAGTGTTGCCCACTACACACCTTCAAACAACTCACTCAAAAAAGAATTCCGCCCTTTCGCTTCGCGGGGCGGAACAAACAACGCAGCCGCTAAAAAGACACCCGAGGCCACTTTCGCCAAGGGTACCGCTGTAAGGGGTCAACCATGTATTTAGTGTCGCCAGCAACACTATTGAGTTGAGGCTTGCCGTACTGCGTGCGAAAGTGTCGCAGTTGAATGCGCCAAGAAAAACGGGCAGACATTTTGAAACGGAAAAAAACGGGCGTACGGTGTGCGACATGATGGCACACACCGCTCAAGAATCAACGACAATTACTCATTCAGCACCCGTGGCAGGCATCCAAGTAACAGCGCAGAGTGATAGTCTGCACGCATGAAGAAAACCATTCTCGCAGGGGTTATGGTGGTTGCGTTCTGCATCACATTCTGGATAGTGGCTGGTGAAGCAATGCAGGCAGTCGAGCCAGCAGTGCAGGCATACAAGCAGGCAGTGCAGGAAAAGCAGACATACCAATCAGTAGTGCAGGCAAAGGAGAAGGCAGAGGAAAAGGCAGAGCAAGCAGAGCAGGCAAAGCAGGCATACGAGAAAACAGGGCAGGCAAAACAGCAGGCAGAGCAGCAGGCAGAGCAGAAGGCAATCGAGCAGGCAGAGAAGGCACAAAAGCAGGCAATCGAGCAGGCTGAGAAGGCATTCAACCAGGTAATCGAGCAGGCAAAGCAGACATTCGATCAGGTAAACGAGCAGGCAAAGCAGATATTCGATCAGGCCGTGCAGAAATACGAGCAGGCATATCAGGCACACATACAGGCTGTGGACGCACTTAGTAAATACGAGTTTGCTGAGCGGGCATCGCAGGCATACAAGCAGGCTGAGCGGGCACTTCTGACATACGAGCAGACACGCAAACTGGCAGCAGAGGCACGCAATCAGGCTTTTCAGACACTCAAGCAAGTAATCGAGCAGTCAAAGCAGACACTCAACCAGGCAAGCGAGCAGGCAAAGCAGACATTCGATCAGGTAATCGATCAGGCAAAAAAGCAGGAAAACAAGCAGGAAAACAAGCAGGTACAGCAGGCAGTGCAGGCATACAAGCAGGCAGTGCAGGAAAACAAACAGGCATATCAGGCATACGAGCAGGCACAAGAGCAGGCACAAGAGCAGGCATATCAGGCAGAGAAGGCAGAGCAGGCATACGAGAAAACAAGGGAGGCAGCCCAGCAAGCAGAGCAGGCATCCATCATGGCTGACGCACACTGGCGCACGCAGCGATCATGGGGTATCGGTGCTGGACTACTTGCTGATGTGCTGCTACTGGTAGGCGCACTTGCGTGGTCGAAACTCACAGCCAAGGCATAAGCACACGGCGCACGCTGACGCCACATCAAGATGCACGGCATAACATTTAGCGTGAATCAACAGGATGAAACAAGCGAGCGTGATACTCAAGGGCGATGGGTTGCAGGCACCAGCGGCAATCCAGCAGGACGCCCAGTGGGCTCGGGCTCAATTGTCACTGAACTGCGGCGGCTCATTGACGAGACCGACTCTAACGGCGAGACCTCGGCGGCATTGATTGCAAGGCAACTTGTCGAACTCGCCAAAGGTGGAGACTTGCGAGCGATCAAAGAATGCTTCGATCGACTCGACGGCTCGCCGCGGCAAACCGCCGTGACCATATCTGAGCCATTCACATTCGGAAAAATTGTGCTTTGACTTTGTCGCAAATTTGCCACAAAGTAATCAAGCCCAAGCCAGCGACCAAGCCGCCGCGGCGGCGGTCCGTCATACAATGACGTGCTGGTGTCAGGGGCACGATGCACCGTGTCCGTACTGCGACCAGCCCTACTTTTTCAAGTCTTCCGTGGGTAGTTCCACCGTGCCATCGGCGTTAGTCGCCGCAAGAATGCGCGTCTTGCCGTCCTTGTCCTTCCATAGCACGCCTGCTTGCCCATCGGCGGTAGTCACCGCAATGATCCGCACCTTTTTGTCCTTGTCTATAAACATCATGTTTGATTGCCCATCGGCGAGAGTCCCTGCACCGATCCGCACATTGCCGTCCTTGTCCTTCCACTGCACGCCTGCTCGCCCATTAGCGAAAGTCGTCGCAGCGATCCGCACCGTGCCGTCCTTGTCCCACCACTGCACACTTGCTTCCCCATCGGCGTTAGTCCCCGCACCGATCCGCATCTTCTCATCCTTGTCAAGCCACTGCACGGTTGCATCCCCATTGGCGAGAGTCATCGCATTGATCCGCATCTTCTCATCCTTGTCAAGCCACTGCACGCTTGCTTGCCCATCGGCGAGAGTCGTCGCATTGATCCGCATCTTGCCGTCCTTATCAACGACTTTCCACGCCTTACAAGTAATCGTGTCGAATGTCGCATCGCCCGCTGGTTGAATTGCCGCCACGCCTACGCCTACAACAATCACGCCCGCAAGCGCAATGATTGCAATTTTCTGTCGCTTCGAACTTGCTTTCAATTCGTCGATTTGTGTTTGTAGTTCCATCGGCGCAATGTACGCCAAGCCGCCGATGCGCTGTGTCGGTTCAATCTCGACCTATCGGTCACTCGTTGGTAGTACCACCGTCCCATCGAAGTAAGTCGCCGCAGTGATCCGCCCACAGCCGTCCTTGTCAAACCACTTCACGCTTGCTTCCCCATAGGCGAGAGTCGACGCAGCGATCCGCACCTTGCATTCCTGGTCAAACCACACCACGGATGCATGCCCATAGGCGTCAGTCGACGCATCGATCCGCACCTTGCCGTCCTTGTCAACGACTTGCCATTCCTTGCAAGTGATTGTGCCGAACCTTGCATCGCCACCGTTTAACAGCGCTTTCAACTGTGCGACCTCCGCCCTCAATTCATCTATTTGTGTTTGTAGTTCCATCGCCGCAGGCTACCCCATGCGCTTGCGAATGTCGCGGCACGCTTAGCACTCGGCACCAGTCGATCACGGCTACTCCTGCTTCGCCACCCGAACCATCGCGATGATGCTGATCTTGATCGCCGCTGGCAGGGTTGCCCACGACGCAGCAACTGTCGCAAGATCGACATCGGCGCACAACTCGGTAATAGAATCGCTTGAAAGTGTGACGCATTAAAAAATTGAAGGACAGCCGCGCACAAATTCAATTACAGTTCAAACTTTAGAATCTCACGAATTCGGTACAGACTTTGGTACAGACTTTTCACGAATTCAATGGCACAAATGGAACGGTGATGGTATGTTGAACCGCATTAGGATCGCTGCAAAGGGCATTTTCAAATGATTGGCGAGTTCGGACTGGCCTTCCATGCCGAATGTCGAGGGTTCGAATCCCTTCGCCCGCTTT
>CAJCCX010000257.1 GCA_903961015.1 uncultured bacterium | reverse complement strand
TTCAAACGTTCTGGTGACGGGAGCGGGTGGATCGATCGGTTCAGAAATCGCTCGACAAGTTTTGTTACAGGGCCCAAGACGACTTGTGCTACTGGATAATTGCGAATTCAATCTCTACACCATCGAAAATGAATTGCGTCGTCTTGTTGGAATCACAAGTGGATTGCAGATTATCGCAGTTCTTGGCTCTGTCCTTGATAGTGTTCGACTCGAACGAGTCATGACGGAGAATTCAATCGACACGATCTATCACGCCGCTGCGTACAAACATGTGCCGATTGTCGAAGCGAATGAAATCGAAGGAGTGAGCGTCAATGTCCTTGGCACATTACGCGCCGCGCAGGCGGCTCGCAGGTGTGGAGTTGCATCATTTGTCCTGATTTCGACCGACAAAGCCGTTCGTCCAACAAGTGTGATGGGAGCAAGCAAGCGCTTAGCAGAGAAATGTTTGCAGGCGCTTTCTGATTCAGATGCGCGTTCAAGTGATGCAGTTTCAAAAGAGCGCGGATTTCCAAAGCGCCAAACTCGCTTCAATATGGTTCGGTTTGGCAATGTGCTTGGATCGAGTGGATCAGTTGTTCCATATTTTACTGAACAGATTCGCCGCGGTGGTCCAGTGACCTTGACGCACATGGACATCACTCGATACTTCATGACGATTCCCGAGGCGTCTTCGCTCGTGATTCAAGCGGGCGCGATGGGAAGTGGTGGCGATGTATTCGTACTCGATATGGGAGAGCCGATCCGAATCGTGGATCTTGCAAGAACCATGATTCGTCTTGCGGGGTACATAGAGAAAAGTGAAGACCATCCCAGTGGAGATATTGAAATTCAAGTCACGGGGCTTCGACCGGGCGAAAAACTCTATGAAGAACTGCTGATTGGCGACAATTGTGGTCCGACTGAACATGTGGCGATCATGCAGGCACGCGAGACCTTCATCCCTTGGACAGATCTTGAGATGCACCTCGAAATGCTCGAGGCAGCCCTTGATCAGCATGATGCATCACGAGTTCGATCGATCCTGCGACAACTCGTTTCGGGCTATGGAAATCAAGTTCAAAGCAAAGAATCCCACATCTAGTTTTGCAAATTCCTCATTTTCACAGGATAAAATGTGGACTTTTGTTCAGGTTGAGATAAGATTTCAGGTATGAACGCCCGTGACCGACACGCATTCACTTTGATTGAAGTTCTTGTGGTCATTGGGATCATCTCAATTTTGACGGGCCTCTTGATGCCAGCTCTGGGGATGGCGCGTAAGTCCAGCAATGCTATTGCGAGCCAATCGAATTTGAAGCAGTGGGGTGCGGCGACAAGCAGCTACGCCAACATAAATAAGGACCGCTTGCCGTGGGAAGGAAAATCAGCAACTGGTGGATCTGCGACTGCTGATATGGAAGCCAATTTGCTGGAGAAGACTTTTTGGGCCAATGCTTTGGCTGACCTCGTTGGGGAGCGCCCTTATGGAGGTTTGGTAGATCAGGCAGCAGCTGGACTTGGAGAGATTCCATCACCAGGGGCAAGTTCTGTTTGGGTTGATCCTGGCGCCGATGCTGATCCGAATGCGCCATGGCAATTTGGAACTGGGAAGAAGTTCTGTTTCAGCTATGTCCCCAACAGTCGATTGAACGATTCTGTTGCGACGACCCTTCATGCGAAAAATGAAGTCATCACGATGCATCACATTTCAGATTCTGCGACAACCGTCTTGATGATGGAAACTCGCAGCAATCAGAAAGAAATATCCGGCACGGATTTTTATTCAGGAGCGGCTTTGGATCTTTGTCAGGCTGATTGGCATGCCTTTCCAAATCGCTATTTTGAAGGTGGACATGTCGTTTTTGTAGACGGTCACGTTGCGCATATTCTCAACGATGTTGGCACAAGATCCTTTCAAGGAAGTCGAGATCCTGCGCAAGCGGGCGGTGATTGGAATAAACCAACCAAATTGATTTGGAACCCGCAGGGTCCCGCCGGTAATGTTGCTCCATAATTGCAGCTCTGCATGATTACGATCTCCATGCGATAATTCACTTTATGCCATGGCGATTACTCGGAACTTCAAATGATGGCCAATTCGATGTGACTCTTGTATCGCCCAATATGGTCACGATCGGACGCGACGAAGGCTGCACTCATGTACTCGTACAGAAGCAAGTTTCTCGGCGCCACGTCGAACTCCATTGGGCGCCGGGCATCGGACATCAACAAGGACATTGGCGTATTCGCGATTGCGGTTCGACTGCTGGAACATTTGTGAATAGCGTGAAGTTGACTGCGCATCAAGAAGTGAGACTGAATCATCGCGATGTGATTGAGATTCGACCTTGGAAGTTTCAGGTTGTTGGACCCTCTTCAGATAACACCATTGCTTTGGTTCCTCAGACCCTCGCCGCCGAATCAGAGATCGAAGGAGAGTTTGAAGCGCTTTCGGATGCCCAGTCGACCGCAAACCTTGCTCAAGGATTGCTCGTGCAATTGGTTGAGGCGAGCCAAACTCTTCACAAAGCTACGGACGAAGAAAGCGTTGGGCTTGCAGCCGTCGAGTCACTTTCGGTGGCGACTGGATTTGCGAATATCGCGTTTCTCAAGGGAACCGACTGGCGTTCCCCAGAAGTTGTTGCGCACCGAGGTGCAATTTTAGGTTCGCAAGGAGAACTCGAAATCAGCCGCAGTCTGCTGAAACGCTCTATGAATGGGATTTACATTCTGAAAGGAGGGGTATCACCTGGCACGCTGGGTGCAAGCCTAGAGTCGCTTGCTATTCGTCAAGCGATTTCCGTTCCAGTCGAAGTTGGAACGATGTTCTTTGGGTGGTTGTATCTCGATAATCGAACCGGCAGTGCAACCGAATCTCCTGCAAAGGAAGTAGCAGGATTTGCAAAGGCCGTGGCCAGTATGTTGGGCCTTGCGCTCTCGAACATTCAACGAAGTCAAATGCAGCAAAGATTTGACGACGAAAAAAAGTTGATGGTTGATGGAACGATGCGCGCTCTCATCGAAGCAATTGATGCGAAGGATCCCTATACCCGTGGCCATTCTGATCGAGTGAGTAAATTTGCGATGCTGCTTGCGCGC
>CAJCCX010000256.1 GCA_903961015.1 uncultured bacterium | reverse complement strand
TCGCGGTACAAGAAAGAAAAAATTGCGAGCGTGAAAAACGCTGCCAGCCAAAGTCCAATCGTGTTCGCCCAACTGAATGCGAACTTTGTTTGCGAAGGATCGGCCTTCTGTGCGGCTTCGAATTTCTTTGGAGCAACTGGATGCCACTCCGTCCATTTCTCAGTTGACGCGCCATGTGTGTCATTCGCTTTGACTTCGACGGATTGATCAACTCGCTCGACATATGCGCGTGCCATTCCCTGCCCGATCGACATACGAATTCCCACAAGCACAACAATTACAGCAACGACGATGACCCAAGTCTTCGATGGCTTCATGACGTCGCCCTCACCTTCGAATTGCGCTGTGCAAAGAACGCAATGTTCCCCAGGATGATCAGCGCAATCATCAACAAATGAGCACCAAGTTGTGGCCCCATACGTCGCTGTGCTTCCAAATATTTCGCTGGAACCGCTGCCGAACTGTCTTTGGGTGCAAGGCTGGAATTGACAAGCGATTCATATTCCGCCGCACCTTTGATCGCGCCGAGCAATCCATTCAGTTGCACGGGGTAATACGGATAGAGGCCTGGCGTCTGCACGCCTGTGCAACCAGTGACCATCTTGATCTTGCCGCCGCTGGAAGAGATGACATACTGAATCCATTCCTTTGCGCCGGGGTATCCCGCACTGATCGTGATCAGCAGTGGAAAATTATCGACGCGCTGAATTCCTTTGAGCGCAACTACATCGCCAACTGCCACTCCATTCTTCGTGATCGGAAACGCCTTTGCGAAATCAGTCAGCATCACTTTCATCACCGATTCATTGCCAGATTGAAAACCGAGATTGACATAATCGACCCCTTCTTTGAGGTTTGGATAATCGGCAAGAATGACTCGCTTAATTGTTTCGTCGATCAACTGCGGACCAAGCGGCCACAGTGCGATGAAGACCATCCTCAAGCCACGCGCCGCACATTGATGAACCAAACTTGTCGCCATCGGAGTCAACTCGCCACCGCTTGCAGGATCGAAGTCGAATGAGATCAACACGGGAGTCCCAGGCGAGAGCGCTTCGATCTCTTTATAGACAGCACGCGCTGTGGGAGTTGGGGTCTCTGGCAGAGTTTTGCCTGTGATGCCAATGAACAAGATTGGGCCAGCGACAGAAATCGCCATCGCAAGAAAAATCCAGCGACGATCGAGCCCTTCGAGAATGGTGATGAATTTGCTCATATCAGTCTCCCGATCCCATCCAAGATCGATCAACTCCCAGAAGAATTCGCAAGCTTGTTGCGGTCACGCCAAGCGCGATACCAATGATGATCGCGCGATTGCCCGCAGTGTTGAAAACCTGCATGATGTAGACCGAAAGATTTTCCAATCGCAATCCACTCGCCCAATCCGGCAACCAACCCGTCAGCACAACTCCTGCGAATGTGCGGCCGAGCAGAACAATGAACGCAGTTGAAAGCAGCAAGATCGCTTCAAGATTCTTTGCGCGAAAGGCTCGAAACGCAGCACTTGCAACATAAAACGCCAACAGTGCGAACATCGTGCTCGTGATAGGCACGAGTGCAAATTCATAGATCCAACCAAAGATGGAACCTTCCGCATCTTTTTCACCAGACCATCCAAGCAATGGGAACTGGGTGGACTGCGGAACGCCAATTTTTCCAAGTCCTACGACAAGTGTGATTGTGAAACAGATCAAAGTGATCGCCGCGTATCCCCAACCTTGATCGCGCCGCGAAATCTTTGCCAGATTGACTTTCGCCAAACTGCCCGCACCAAGGACGAAGGCGATCGCTGCGACAACATTAAAAATCTCCCCTACGGTTTCACCAAGACTTTCGGTGATTGGGAAGAATGTAGAAAGCAACATCACGAATCCGGCGATGATCGCAATCCACATTGGGACGAGGCGCTTCATGATCCGAGCACTCCCTTCAGCCATTCGAGTGCGGCAGGCATTGCGCCTTGTGGAGCAATTGCAGCGCCTGTTGCAAGGACAACTCCAAGAATGATGATGATCGCAGCGATTGCCTTTGCGACATCTTGCCCTTTGAGCGATCCAATTTGATCTGGTTCGCCAGAGAGGTATGCGCTTGCCGCCATAAATTCCTCACCGATCAGTGTGTAATCACATGCAGCAACGAAGAATGGAAGCTGACTGCTTTCAGCAGTCCCTGCAATCTGAATTGCACCGATGGAGTTTCCTGTCTCTGCCAAGATCAAGCTCTCTGCAAAGAAGCATCCCATATAAAAACACGCCGCCGGCTTTTCGCGCACCATTCGTCCAGAGACATACGCAACAAATCCAAATTGCTCATCCGTGATATATCGAATCGCATCTGCGTTGTACGCATCGGCTCGACCTGCGGCGAGGTATGACGCTTGCACTGCTTCACGAGCTGCTTCCATCACGAGCGAGCGACTCGTTGGCACTTCGATCGCCGCGTCATATTCAGCAGCAGTTCTGGAGACATTCCCAAGCACCGTCAACCCAGCAACAGTTTGAATGTTGTCCATGTCTTGAATGCCTGGAACGAACAAAATTGATCGACCCATTTCCGTCGCACGACCAACTGCATCCGTGATCGCTTCGAGCGCAGCGATACGGCGAACTTTCATCGGTCGACCTCGACGTGCAGCAAGGATGAAATAGATCACGCATGCGCTGACGAGTAAAATAGCGCAGAACAAAGGCAATTTCGCACCAATAAAAAAGTTCCAGTGCCCCGTCGCAGCAGACTTCGTTGTCGTCACAGCACTTGAACCATTTGGACTGACTGCGGTAACACGGAAAAAAAACGATGCGTCCGGCGAAAGTTTCGATACGACCGCATTTGTTTCTGCGATGGGAACTTCTGCCACTAAAGTCCATGGGCCTTGGCCTGCACCTTGGCCTGCACCTTGGCCTGCTGCAAGCACTTCGCTTCGCTCGACAATCCACTTGGTTGCCGAAGTTGTTCCAGCGGCAGGCTGCCACGAAACTTTGATCACGCCTCCAGCATCCCACGCAACATCTTCTGCACTGATCGAAATCGCCGCAGGAGGCGCGGAGATTTCTTGGCCAAGTTCGTTCAGCGGAATCTTGCCTCGGAGATCGGCTTTGCTTCCTGCAACAGTGATAGATGTATTGGCAAGGCCGACAACGCTTGCGCCCGATGAATCCAATGAAATCACGCAAAGAATCAGTGTGCTTGAAATCATTCGCCATTGACTTGCGTTTGCGTTCGTCGCCACAAGAGGAAGATAGTCCCATTTAACAATTTATGCGAACGCAAAGCGGCGTGAGATTTTCATTCCCCGCTTTAATCTCCAACAAGTTCGACATTTGCACGCGGGACGATCACGCGTTGCCCGCTTTCGAGCGCAACTTCAAGCACGCGAGCCTTCGATCCAGAACCGAGAACCGCTGGCTGTTCTGGAAGCGCGCTGACGGATCCCAAGAGTCCGAAGTGAGGATCGCGAATGATTCGAACAGGCGTGCCAATATCCAAGATTCCTGCGGTTGCACCGCCCGTGAAGATTTCTCCAGAACTCGCTTCACCCAGCGGCACTGCGATTTCTGGGCGCATCACACCTGCACGAATTTGCGTTGCGCCATTCACACTTGCCATTTTCCCCACATGTGCAAGCAGCAACTGGAATGTTCGCTTCGCCATTGCAATGTCGCCAAAGCCTTCGGTCACAAGCAATGTGATTCCAATTTTCTCGCTTCCAGTGACAGCAACTCCCAAGTCATATCCAAGCACATCGCGAAGATCTGCGTCATCGATTCCGCCGCAAATCAACGCGGCGACTCCGACTTCGCGCGCGCGGCGAATACCACCAGCCGTCATGCGTGCCCCGCCGACAACGATTGCGCCCTTCATAGATGCGTCGATGTGTTCTTCAAGTAGATCTTCGGTATGCGATTTGCCCGCAACCATAAGCGTTCCCCATGTTTCCCCACCGACTCCGAAAATCCCCTGCACAAAGAGCGCGTCCGTTTCGACAACCACGCCTTCGTTGGCGATCACTTCGATTATTTTTCCAGCGACATAGGCGCGAACTTGAACCGGCGTCTTTGCACCACGAATGATGACCATGCCTGTGGATTCCGAAATACTTTCAAGCGTTCCTGCTGCAGTCGATTTCGCTTCGGTCTTCATCATGCCGAAAATGCCTTTACTTCGCGCAAGCGCGTCTCCAACTTGAACAGTATCGCCCGCGCGCTTGAGCATCAAAGGCATTAACTCGCTTGGATTGACGCTGAGCATTCCCGCAACCTTGATGGGAAAGACATCGCCTTCAAGGAAGGTTTCCGCGACGACCGTTTCCGCCGAAACGCCATCGCCAACTTTCACCCGCACATCGCCAGAAACTGGCAAGAGCCGCCGCACGCGATATGTCGTGCGTGCTGTCACTTTTAATCCTGGTGTATATGCCTTGGCCATTGGGTTTGCTTTTTCTAATGTGAGACTATTCGTAAACTTCCAGCGCTTTTAACCACTTTTCGACACATGCTCGTCGCTCAACGGCGGATGTCGGCAACTTCAGTGGACGACCTCGCGCATCAAGCACGATGCCAACTGCACCACCACGCACTTCGCGTGTGACTGGTTTTCCAGGACCAGCGCCCATATCAAGTCCGCGCTCAGGGCGAACCTCAAGCATGCCGACTTCACCGTGACCAAAGCGAACGAGACGCATCTCGCCACCGATCAGTTGTCCTTGCGCAACAACTTCATTTGTGCGGCGCAGTGTGAAATCAAATGCAGGTCGACCTGCGCGCACTTCACCACGCGGAGCGATGCACCAACCAAGAACAACCAAACAATCTTTCTCGAAAACTTCCATCGCCGCGCGGGGATTCACAGATGCGAGCACTCCAAGATGCGGCATCATGAAGATCGAGTCTTTTGCAATTTCCGTAAATCCTTCAGGCTCGAATGCATCGATCATCATCAGCGCGGTTTGTTCCATTCGCGGAGCGTGACTGAGCACACCGCCAGATGCGACCATCAAATCAAGCGCCATATTGTCGACAAGCGATCCGCCAGCCTCCTTCTGACTGAATGCATCACCAACTGTGCGCTGTTGCTGAACGCCTTTCAATGTTGTCGCGAATGATTTGTGTTGGATGTACGCCAAGCGAAGTGCCTCGCGCGAAACCGCTTGCTCGAAGACAAGCGCTTCGAGTGTTTGCGGAATCGTCGTTGGACGAATCATCTTGTTCTTCACACGGTTGCGAAGTTCGCGTTCATCCATATCGAGATGTACCCAGCGCAAGACGCTGTCCATTCCAGCTTCTGCGCAAACATTCGAAATGGAATAACTCATGCCAAGGTTTGCACTAACAGTTCGATTGAACACGCCTCCGAAGACGCTGAACATATCGGTGGTCGCGCCACCGATGTCGACTCCAACCACATTGATGCCACGACCTTTTGCAATTGTTTGCAAGATGTCGCCCACTGCTCCAGGAGTTGGCATGATCGGCGCGTTGGCCCAAGTCATCAGTTTGTCATAACCCGGTGCGTGAGCCATCACATGTTCGAGAAAGACATCGTGAATTCTCTCGCGCGCGGGACCAAGATTTTCCCGCTCGAGCGTCGGACGCAAATTATCAACGACAGAAAGCGCGAAGCCTTCGCCAGAAAAAACACGCTCGATTGTCTGGCGCGCTTCCTTGTTGCCAGCAAAGATGAGTGGCAGTTTGTATTCCCCACCAAAGCGTGGACGCGGACGAGCCGGCGCGATGAGTTCTGCGATCTCGATGACTTTCTTTGTATCACCACCATCTGTTCCACCTGAAACCAAAACCATATCTGGTCGAAGTTCGCGAATGCGCTGAATCTGTTCGTGCGGCTTGCGACGGTCATTGCTTGCGATCGTGTCCATCACGATTGCGCCAGCACCAAGTGCTGCACGCTTCGCACTCTCTGCGGTCATTTCTCGCACGACACCAGCAACCATCATTTGCAATCCGCCGCCTGCGCTGGATGTTGATATATAAAGATCGCACCCGTCTGCATCCGCCGCACTCTTGCGACGGATGATCGTGCCATCATCGGCGATCAATCTGTATCCAGAAAGTTCCTGAAGCTCGGTCACGGAATTCGCAACGCCCAGCGTGACATCAGCGAATGGCTCTTCGACCGTCGTCGGAGCCTCACCGCGAAAAGTCTGGCGAAAAACGCCGTCTTTTTCCTCGATGAGGATGGCTTTTGTTGTCGTGCTTCCGCAGTCAGTGGCGACGATTCGCATAAGACGGTCAAGGGTAGAGGCTCACAGCGAATTTGTCGCTGAGTCGAAGTGTGGAATTACACTGCCAACATGCCATCGACCAACATTCATGCACCAGCGCCGAAATCCAAAGGCGGGCTCGCGCGAATCTTCAGAGCATCGAAACACAGTTGGCAGGGACTTGTCGCCGCTGCGAAGTATGAGCAAGCATTCCGTCAGGAGTTGATGGTTGTCATCCCACTTTCAATCGGCGCATGGTTCATTCCCGTACCGCCACTTCAGCGCGCACTTCTCTTTTCAGTACTCCAGATTATTTTGATTGCCGAACTCCTCAACTCTGCGATCGAAGCGAACACGGATCACATTTCGCTGGAAATTCATCCGCTCGCCAAACGCGCGAAAGACATGGGAAGCGCAGCGGTCATGCTCTCCATCATTCTGTCTGCAGCTGTCTGGGGCGCTGTGCTTTGGCAGTGGTACGCTCCTGCACAATGAAGTCGACATTTCTATCGTGCATTCTCGCCGCGGCATTTTGTTGCATTTGCTCCGGCGCATCCCCTGCAGACACGATTGATCCGAAGGCGAAAGCCATCTATGACGCATCGATCGCTGCTGCGAAAAAAGTCACTTCATTTGATGCTGTCGCAGAAGTGAAAATGACTCTGCCTGCGAATGAAATTCGACCAGCCTACTTAGACAGGCCTGCACATCTTGTGATGACCTTTGATTCTGAGGACGGGAGCTCGATGAAATTCCGTATCGAAGCCTTGAAGGACGGCAAGCCAACGCGGGTGATCACCAATGACGACAAGACGACGGTCGTGGTCGATCTCGCCACCAAAGAATATATGGACCTTGGCAACACCATTGATCCGATACTTGAGGAAGTCCTCCAACAATTCCCGCATTGGATCATGGAGCAAAAGCGCAGCAGCGATGAAGACGAACATTCACCGAAACCTGTCTCAATCACGCTCGATCCTGAGGAGACCCTCGATGGAACGCCGTGCGATGTTGTGCGAATCGCACGAAAGATGAACCTGATTTTGATGGAAGGAGGTCCAGCAGGCGAAGCCAATCCGGATCCTCAACCGTCGATTCGTATGGTCACCACAATTGCGATTGCCCGAACCGACTCGATGCCGAGACGCTTGACGGAGACCATGAGCAAGGACGATGGAACGCTCGTTGGACCGCCACCGACAACCACCCTGTATTCCAAAGTGAAAGTGAATGCGCCAATTGATTCAACGCTCTTCACTCAGAAAATCCCCGAAGGATTTGCGAAAGCCGCTATTCCAAAGCAAGAAAAAAACGATGCGAAACAAGGCCGTATGGTGTTGAAAGATGGCGAACCAATGCCCGAAGGCACGACCGTTAAGCAGTCAGAACCACGCAGAAGTGGTCTCGCGATTCAAGTTGGCGACAAAGCTCCAGACTTTCAATTGAAGGCGCTCGATGGTTCGGATGTGACACTCGCATCTCTCAAGGGAAAAGTCGTGCTGCTTGATTTCTGGGCAACATGGTGCGGTCCATGCAAGCAGGTCATGCCGACGATTCAGAAACTCGCTGACGAGTTTAAGGACAAGGGCGTTGTCGTGATGGGAGTGAATACTTTCGAACGCGGCGATGGTGCTGCGAAGAAATATATGGATTCGAAGAAGTACACATATGGATGCTTGTTGAAGGGTGATGAACTTGCAAAGGCATATGGCATCAATGCCATTCCAACGCTCATCATTATTCATAAGGATGGAACCATTGCCAAAGCCGAAGTTGGTGTGAGCGGCAATCCAGAAAAAGACCTCCGAGAGGCGATCACGCAAGCATTAGCGAAGTAATCGAGCGATTCACTTCTTGTTATCGCTCGATTTGGTATCGCCCGGCTTTGCATCACTCGACATACGCTGAGTTTCGAGCGCTTCAATGCGAAGGCATAGATATTCCACCGAGCCAGACCGCTCCAAGAAAGTCGCGAGCGTCGACCATGTTGTTGGATGAATGACAACCGCAACAAATGGCTGAAGAAAATGCATCGCCGCTGCTCCTACTCCTGAGAGCGGCCGGCTGGATTCCAAAAAAAGTAGCGCAGGCTGGGCCATTCTTCGCTTCACGATTTCCTGCGCAACACGTTCAACAAGTTCTGCTTCGGGAGCAGTCGGCTTCGCAGGTCCTGGTGGCTCGATATGAAATGCCTTTGCCCACGCTTCGCCCCATGCGCTACGCAATTGCTTCCACGAATTCGTCTTGTCAGTCATTGCCACACCTCTGGCGAAGTCTGGGCAAGTACAAACTCTCGAAGTTGAGCCTTCGTGTCGACTGAGAGATTCGTGAAATCAAAGACCAAACCACGCATCTGCGCACGGCGTGAGATTGATCGCGCCACGAGCGCACGGTGGTCCTGCCAACGAATACACCCAACTTCATCCCAGCGAAGTCGACTCATTGAAAGTGGATAGATCACTTCTGCAACTTCGGCATCGATGCGATATCGAGTTGTAAGAAAAAATCGTGTCAGCGATATAAAAAGCCCGACGGCACTGATCGCGCCCCAGAACCAATCGCCAGCCAGTTGCGCAATCAATGTCGCAACCACTGCGATCGCCACCACTGCCCAGATTGCTGCGACTGGGCGCACGCGCGCTGGATGGACCGTCCACTGCATCGGAGTCATAAGCACAATGATCGCAGAATATGCTCAGATTTGTCGTAAATGAACGCGTCGGTCTGTTTTGCCAAACGAACGCATTCGGTACGCTACTTGCATGAGCACGATCAATCCAACCGCAGTCGTTGCCGCTCCATTTCCTGCCACTGATTCGCTTGGCGATCCAACCGGATGGGACGGCGTCGGTGGCGTCGCAAGCGCAATCAATTTGTCTGCGTGGACCGCTGCGAATCGCCACTTGATGGTGCCGCCAGTGTCGAACAAATATCTTTTCAGCGGCAAGGATTTCTTTGTGATGTTGATCGCCGGCCCCAATGCGCGCAACGATTATCACATGACCAATTCTGAGGAATACTTCATGCAGTTGCAAGGCGATGTGTCCATTCGAGTGCGCGATGCACACGGAATTCGCGACATCACTCTGCGTGAAGGCGAAGCAATGTTCATTCCCGGCGGAGTGCCACACAGACCGCAGCGCGGACCAAACACGCTTGGACTTGTCGTCGAACGTCGGCGACCACCGACCGAGACCGAGCACTTGATTTTTTACTGTGAGAAGTGCCATGCGCTTGTGTACGACCAAGAATTTGCTTGCTCCGACATTGTCAAGCAATTCCGCGATGCGATGGAATCATTCTGGGCCGACCCGAAACTCTGCACGTGTCCGTCGTGTGGGACTCGTGTTCCAAAGCCTGCGCCGCGAACTGCGTAAACAGAAAAATAACTTTGCTTTCTTCGGCGCAAGCGCCGCGGCGAAGAAAATTTCGAATGAACGAATCGCTAAACTCTCATAATGCGGTCCCCGCGCACTATCGACCTTCACACGCACATGCTTCCAGAGCGCTGGCCTGATCTGCGCGAGCGATATGGTTGTGGTGGTTGGGTTTCGCTGGATCACTGCGCTCATTGCAAGGCGCGCATGATGATTGATGGCGAACTTTTTCGCGAAATCGAATCAAATTGCTGGGATCCTTCACGGCGCGCTTTGGAATGCGATGCCGCTCGCGTTGACATGCAAGTGCTTTCCACTGTGCCTGTGATGTTTTCGTATGGCGCAAAGGCAGCAAATGCGCACGACTTATCGCAGTTGCTCAACGACCACTTTGCGGAAGTTGTGCGTGCGATGCCCGATCGATTCATTGCGCTGGGGACTGTCCCAATGCAAGATGCTGCGCTTGCCACGCGCGAGTTGGAGCGCTGCGTGAAGCAACTTGGATTTCCTGGAGTACAAATCGGAACCAACGTGAATGGCGTTGACCTAGACAATGCTGCGTTTGCTGATTTTTTCGCAGCAGCAGAATCGCTCGGCGCGGCGATTTTCGTGCATCCTTGGGATGTTCTTGGCAGAAAAGAAATCCCGCGCTACTGGATGCCGTGGCTGGTTGGAATGCCAGCAGAAACTTCGCGTGCGATTTGCGCACTCGCATTCGGCGGCGTACTTGACCGACATCCCACACTTCGGATTTGCTTTGCACATGGCGGCGGATCGTTTCCGTACACAGTCGGGCGCATCGAACACGGGTTCGAAGCGCGACCAGACTTATGCGCGACACATTCTAAGACGCCACCACGCGATCACATCAAGCGACTCTTTTTCGACAGTATTGTGCACGACGACGAAGCACTCAGATATCTCGTACGAACTGTTGGCGCAGAACGCATCGCAATGGGATCGGACTATCCATTTCCGCTGGGTGAAATCCCACCTGGAAAATTACTGCGCGCAGCAGATTGGATTACAGATGCGCAGCGTGCGCGAATGCTCGCTGGAACAGCAATTGAATTTCTTGCATTGAAGTTTTCGGAATGTTTTTTTTTGGAATCACCACCACATGACGCACACTGCTCCTGAAACAATTTTTGATCTTGCGGCTTCCGATATGAAACCTACACGCGAGTTTGCGCTGTGGTGCGATGCGCACGATCCGC
>CAJCCX010000255.1 GCA_903961015.1 uncultured bacterium | reverse complement strand
GTATTGCGATCCATGCCACAAATTTTTTCATCGACGCGCACAACGAACAGATGACGCGCATGACGATGCGACCATGTTGGATCGGTCATCGGCAAGATGCCGTCGACTTCAGCGAGGCGACTTCGATAGAACTGAGTGATTTCTTCGCGTCGTTCGATAAACCAATCCAATCTTGGCATCTGACGAACTGCAAGCACCGCGTTCATATCCGCCATGTTCTGTTTATAGCCCGGCTCTTGCACTTCAGCTTGCGGCGAACGACCTTGTTGACGGCGATCATTTGCATCGACTGCCAATCCGTGAAAGCGCAGACGGCGCACGCGATTGGCAAGGTCTGTGTCGTTTGTTGTCAGCACGCCACCTTCACCTGATGTGATGTTCTTGATTGGATGCAGCGAAAAAATTGCGGGATCTCCGCCGCCAATTTCGCGGCCCTTGTATTGCGTTCCAATTGCGTGTGCAGCATCTTCCAAAATCGGCACGCCGCGCTTTGCGCAGATTGCGCGAATGGCATCGATATCCACTGGAGCGCCGGCATAATGCACGGGGATGACCAAGCGCGTTCGCGGGGTGATTGCTGCTTCGATCGCATCTGCGGATACGAGCAACGTGTTGCGGTCGACATCGACGAAAATATTTCGCGCGCCGCGCATTTCGACCATATTTGGAGTCGATACCCAAGTCATGGATGGTCCGATGACTTCGTCGCCAGGACCGATTCCCATTGCCTGCAGAGTGAGGTGCATCAGAGCGGTGCCGGATGTTGCTGCGATTGCTTCTTTGGCGCCTGTGCGGTCGGCGATCATTTGTTCCAATTCTGCGACACGCGGACCGGTTGTAATCCATCCGCTGCGCAGAACATCACCAATTGCGGCGATGTCTTCTTCGGAAATTGAGGGGCGGCAGAATGGCAGAAAGTTCGATCGCATCAAGCAGACACTATAGACGGAAATGACTGAAATTCTAAATGAACGCGGGCGAGCCAGAGCGGGCGGGCCAGAGCGGGCGGCGCAAGCTTGCTTGCAGCCGAACGCGATTGGCGAGAACGCAGGCGAGAGCGCGCGCGGGCCACAAGTTCTACGGGCGCACTCGGTGCGCACCGGAGAACGCGGGCGAGCCAGAGCGGACGGCGCAAGCTTGCTTGCAGCCGAACGCGATTGGCGAGAACGCAGGCGAGAACGCGTGCGAGCCACAAGTTCGACGGGCGCACTCGGTGCGCGCCGGAGAACGAGTGGTGAGAACGCAGGATTTGATGACTCAGCGCGCAGCGCTGAGGCACCATAGCGCGCGCGGGCGAGCCTAAGCGGACGAGCCACGAGTTCGACGGGCGCACTCGGTGCGCACCGGAGAACGAGTGGTGAGAACGCAGGCGAGAACGCAACACGTCGGCGAAGCCGACGTGAGTAGACCGACCCCGTAGCGCGGAATCGGAAGGCGCTCTGGCCTTCCGATTCGAAGCGAGGAGTCGGGCTAGCGGGATTTGAACCCACGACCTTTTGACCCCCAGTCAAACGCTCTAGCCAAGCTGAGCTATAGCCCGTTGAATCAAAGGATTCACTACATCGTCGTGCGCGGCGAACTCATTTGGCTCGACGCGCACGACACACGAATCACCTGAACGGACAGGGGGAGATTCGAACTCCCGATACGGTTGCCCGTATACAGCATTTCCAATGCTGCTCCTTCAACCGCTCGGACACCTGTCCAGGGGCGACTAGTCTAGCGTGATGAGCATTCCCGACAACACCGAGCCAATTCTCGAGGGCATCCTCCTCATCGACAAGCCAGAAGGCCCCACAAGCATGCGAGCGGTCGAGCGCGTTCGTCGTGCGGCTGGCGGAGTTCGTTGCGGTCACGCTGGAACGCTCGATCCACTGGCAACAGGCCTACTTGTCATCGCTTTAGGCCGTTTCACCCGCACGCTGGCAGAACTGATGGGCGGCGATAAAAAATATGAGACTGTAATCGACCTCTCCGCTTTCACGGCAACCGACGATCGCGAAGGCGCGATGATCAACGTTCAAGTTGATCGTCCTCCAACTGAATCCGAAATTCAAAACGCGCTGACCGCATTCCGCGGTTCCATTATGCAAACTCCCCCCGCATTCAGCGCAGTCAAAATCGCAGGGCGACGCTCATACGACATTGCTCGTCGTGCGATGAAACAATCATCTGCAACATCGACATCCGATGGTGCATCTGAATCACCATCCGAATCTCCAACTGCATCCCCTGCTGGTCCCGTATCACGTCCCGCTCAAGTGCACGCACTTGAGCTGCGAGATTTTGCGTGGCCACTCGTCACGCTGGACATTCACTGTGCAAAAGGTTTTTATGTTCGCAGTCTTGCTCGCGACCTTGGTCGAGCGCTGGGCACTGGTGGACATTGCTTTTCGATTCGGCGCACTTGGAGCGCTCCGTTTTCAATCGACAATGCGATTCCGCTCGATTCACTCCCGAATCGTTTGGGGTTGAGTGACCTCACTCGCGTTCCTTGATTTCTTTGCAAGCGCTTCTCGCCGACGATCTTCTTGGCGCGAGTGCAACAACAAAAGAGCCATCCCCATCAAGAGCAACATATCTGCCACATTAAAAACCCACGGGAATATTTCTGCGCTTCCACCCGGCCAGTGCAAGTTGAACGGCAGATTTCTGCGCGGAAACATATAAAGAAAATCGCGCACCGCACCGAAAGTTATGCGGTCATACAGATTGCCAATCCCTCCAGCAAGAATCAATCCAATTGCGATGTGAGCCCATGTTGATCTTGCGCGAGTCCACCAGCCGAAAATAAAAACTCCCGCTGCAACTGCGATCAAAGTGAAAGCAATAAAAACGCCACGCGCATTTTGCCCAATACCAAAGACTGCACCATGATTGACCACAAGATGAAAATCCAAAAAGTCCGGCGATATCGCACGCACTCCGTTATGCCATGGAATTCGGTACGAAGGATCAGAGACAACTTCGCGCGGTTCGAGCACCACAGGAAATCCCGCAACTGAAGCAAATGCCTCTGACTTTGTCCAGAGATCAACGCCGAGCGCGACGACCAATACCAACAAAAGCGTGGTCCACGCTTTTGACGATCGCCATGCTGGAACTGAAGCGAAATCAGACGGGAGATCAGAAGAACTCTCCAAAGCGAGACCTTCTCGATTCACACGCGACCCCGAGATCGTTCAGCAATGCGTTCAGACTCGACCGTGTACTTCGCCCAAGGCTTCGCATCTAAACGACCCTTTGGAATTGCTTGTCCACTCATCATGCATAATCCAAAAGTGCGATCCTTGATTCGCCCGAGCGCATCATCGACCTCGTGTACGGAATTGCGATCCAATTGTGCAAATTCCAAGGCGAAATCCTGCTCAAACGTATCGGTTCCAATGTCGGCCATATGCAACGGCATCGTCGAAAGATTTCCATCGTTGCTCTTGAGTGCTTCCTTCTCAGTCAATTCGACACGACCAACCAATTCCATTCGCACCTTCAGCAACATTGCGTGATATCGCTCGAGATCTC
Organism: uncultured bacterium; assembly: GCA_903961015.1. Taxonomy (GTDB): domain Bacteria; phylum Planctomycetota; class Phycisphaerae; order Phycisphaerales; family SM1A02; genus F1-60-MAGs104. The sequence continues at coordinate 6,179 of CAJCCX010000255.1, read as the reverse complement.
GATCAGACAATTTCGTCCGTCCTAATTTCAAGACACTCTTTGCTGCTTCTGCCTCAGCAGCAGCAGCAGCTTTCGCAGCTTTTGCAACACCCTTCTTCTTTGGAACCTTGATCCCTTTCATAGAAATAACGCGCACGCGTCGACCATTGATGACCACGAATCCCGTCGGGGTCTTCTGCGCCGAAGCAACTTCCGCTGCAGCGGCACCAACAGAGATGGCGTTTGCGAAATCGATTTTCTTCTTCGGTTCCTTCGAACGATCATTCGGTCGAGCAGGCTTCGCCTTCATTCTTGGCTTTGCGATGACTGGAGGTGGCGCACCCTTCGAACGCTTTGGTGGTGGCGGCGGTTCACCGACGATGCTCTTGGGCATCACATACACCAACTTGGGCGGCGGCAACTTCGTCAACTGCGGAGCAGTTGGCGGCGGTTGTTTCTTGCCAACGACAATTGGCATTGGCTTCACGACTGCCTTCGCATTTGCCTTTGGACTCGACTTCGAATCAGATTTTTGAGCGGCGCCCTTCTTTGGGTCAATTTTCTTTTTCTGTTTTTTCTCGTCCGAAGAAGATTTCTTTTTTGAGGACATAAAGGTTCCTTCAGTGGTGGGTGGAAATAGATTCTGCGAAAAATCTGAATTTCCGCTCCTCATTGATTTCAACTTGAACAAACATAGGGCGGAAACCGCAAATTTTACCGTTTTTTCGGCAAAAGTCAATGCCTGAACTACCGAAGCCCGCTCCAGTCCACCTGCGACCCAATTTACGTCTGTGCGCTTGTCGAACCAATCCTGCGGAATTTCTCATATCGCCGACGCACAAGCGTTTCGCTATCAAGACGCGTCAATTCGCTCAGTTGCTCAATGATCCATGCCTGAACCGACGCAGCTGTCGCCTTGGGATTTCGGTGTGCACCACCGACAGGCTCTCGAATGACATGATCAATCAGTCCATTTGCAAGATTCTCTTTGGCCGTCAATGCCAACGCCTTTGCTGCAAGCGGATTTGTGCGTTCGTTCGCTTCTTTCCACAAAATCGCAGCGCATCCTTCGGGAGAAATCACTGAGTACCAAGCATTTTCCAGCATCGCGACTCTATCTGCTATGGCGATACCCAGCGCACCGCCTGATCCGCCTTCGCCAATCACAACTGTCACCACCGGAGTACGGAGTCTGCTCATTTCCCGCAAATTGACGGCAATTGCTTCGGCCTGTCCCCGCTGTTCGCTGTCAATTCCGGGGTATGCCCCCGGTGTGTCAACCAACGTCACGATTGGCAATTTGAATTTTTCGGCAAGTTTCATCTTCAAAAGTGCCTTGCGATAACCCTCGGGATTCGCACAACCAAAGCGACAAGCGATTCTCTCAGGTGTCGTCCGCCCTTTCTGGTGACCAACTAAAAGCACTTTCCAAGGACCAATTCTCGTAAAGCCAGCAACAATCGCAGGATCATCTGCAAATCGACGATCGCCGTGCAATTGGCAGAAATCTCGACACATCAAATCGACATAATCCAAGGTTTGCGGACGCGCTGGATGTCGAGCGACTCGAACTGTCTGCCACGCAGAAAGATCGGAATAAGTTTTCGTCAGGATTGTTTCGCGAGTTGCATAGAGCGTTGCCAATTCGTCTGACACGCCTTCGCCTTCACCTCGTGCCTCGAGGGAGGCAATCTGCCGCTCAATTTCAATGATCGGTTGTTCGAAATCCAGCGTGGCGACCGTTCCTGAATTGCTCTTAGACATAATGCGAATCCTACCAATCGTGCTATTGTTTCAATATGTCCGACTCTCTCGCTGTTGTTGGCTTTGGCAGTATGGGCTCTGCACTTGTTGCGGGGGCACTTCGGTCGAATTTATTTTCGCCTACTTCTATTCTTGTACTTGATCCTGATCCATTGGCCCGAAAGCGCGCTAGTGCTCTGGGATGCGTGACTTCGGATGATCCATCAATCATTGCGAATGCATCGATGATCGCAATCTCCGTCAAACCTCAATCATTTCCTGAACTCGCATTGAAAATCGGCGCTCTGCAACCGAGCACATTAGTGGTTTCGGTCATGGCAGGAGTTTCAATCTCTCGCCTTCAAGAAGCATTCTGTGATGAACTGTCCTGTGTTCGCTGCATGCCCAATGTTTCGGCGCAAATTGGTTTGGCAGTGACCACATATGCATGCTCTCCTCAATGCTCGGAAGGCGACCGCGATCTTGTCCTTCGATTGCTTGGCTCGATCGGAACGACGGTTCAAATTGCAGAAAATATGTTTGATGCCGCAACAGCGACGAGTGGATCAGGCCCCGCATATCTTTTTATGCTCGCTGAATCAATGATTGAAAGCGCGATACGACTTGGTTTCGATCGCCCCACTGCTGATCAACTTGTTCGACAAGCATTGCTTGGTGCCGCCACTCTTCTTGCTCGCGGTGAGCGAACACCATCCGAATTGCGTGGGATGGTGACAAGCCAAGGCGGAACGACAAGCGCAGCATTGGCGATCTTCGAGGCTCATGGATTTCATTCGATGGTCCATGATGCACTCCACGCTGCTCGTGATCGCGGACGCGATCTTTCGGTTGCCGCCGCTAAGCAAGTCGCGAAAGCTTCTGGCTCAACTCAGAACAAGTGAACGCAATCCATGGTTTCTTCACAAAACGCAATCAACAACTCTGCCATTGACTTGGCTAACGATTTGGCAATCGACTTGACGGATGTCCACAAGACATACGGACGAAAAATCCGCGCACTGCAAGGCGTGACACTTCAAGTTCGCGCAGGAGAAATCTTCGGACTTCTTGGTCCAAACGGCGCCGGGAAAAGCACGCTTGTCAAGATCATGATGACCATTGTGCGCCCCGACACAGCAAAGGGAACTGTCTTGAATCGTGGAGTCGGCGATCCTGTCGCACTGGCAAGAATTGGATATCTGCCAGAACACCATCGTTTCCCGACATATCTGACTGGACGCCAAGTCGTGGAATTCAGCGGTGCGATGTCAAAGGTTGACCGACCGACGCGAAAGAAACGCGCAAGCGAATTGCTTGATCGTGTTGGAATGGGCGATTGGAAAGATCGACCGCTCAGTTCTTACTCCAAGGGAATGCGACAACGCGTTGGATTAGCTGCCGCGCTTGTGAATGATCCACAACTCGTCGTGCTCGATGAACCAACCGATGGTGTCGACCCAGTTGGTCGCCGAGAAATTCGCGACTTGCTGATTGGAATTCGAGACGAAGGTCGCACAGTTCTCTTGAATTCTCATCTACTCTCTGAGATCGAAAATGTCTGCAGTCGCGTTGCGATTCTGGTGCAAGGACGCTTGGTGGCTCAGGGGACTATCGACGAGCTCACTTCATCAAGTCGGCGATACGAAATCGTCGTCGAAGGTTCTGCGCCAGCATGGTGTGCAGAATCGGCGAGTGTCCGCATGATCCCCGCAGGCCAGATGCTTTCCGCTGGAATTCAAGGCGAATCGTGCAGACTTGTCTTCCTTGGGCTCGACGCACTTGGCGCGCAGCCGATCTTGGATCGACTTCGCTCCGAACAACGCACCGTGATTGCAGCACAAACCGTTCGCGAATCGCTCGAAGATTTATTTATGCGTGCAGTGACCGACCCAACAACGGGCTTGATCTATCGACCTGGAGCTGTGACATGATGCAGACCGTTGCAATCTTCGTTGGGGCATATCGCGAATTGAGCGCTCGAAAAATATTTTGGCTTGCTCTTGCAATCAGTTTGCTCGTCGTCGGCCTCTTCGCATGCCTGGGCATCAACGAAACTGGAATCAGTTTTCTCGGCTGGACATTCGAGAGCCCAATGTTCAGTACGAATACAACTTCGCCTGAAACTTTTTATAAATTACTTTTCGTCAATCTCGGCGTCGATTGGTGGCTCGGCGTTCTTTCAACGCTGTTGGCATTGGTGACAACCTGCGGGATCATCCCCGATCTCGTCGCGCCAGGATCGATTGATCTTCTGCTTGCAAAGCCAATCACTCGTACGCGACTCTTTCTGACGAAGTATTGCACGGGACTGCTCTTCGCAGCACTGCAAGTTTTCGTTTTTTCGACAGCAAGTTTTTTCGTCATCGGCCTGCGAGGTGGCGCATGGGAATGGGCGCTCTTCGCCGCAGTTCCTATCGTGACCTTCTTTTATAGCCTTCTTTTCAGCATGTGCGCATTCATTGGCGTCTTGACTCGATCGTCAGTTGCATCGTTGATCTTGACACTGCTTGCATGGACAATCATTTTCACGATCAACATTTCAGAATCCATTGTGAACAGTGGTCGCATCGCGAATCAAATGGAAGCCATAAAGATTGAATCCGAATTGGCGAACACCGAAGATCCCGTTGATGAAGACAAGCGTGAAGAACTCACAGGTGACTTAGAGAAGACACTTGCAAATCGTCCAACTTGGGATCGAGCTCATTTCTGGTTCTTCGGCGTCAAGACATTCTTGCCAAAGACCACCGATACATTGAAACTTCTTGATCGATGGCTGCTCGACGGCGCATCCATGCCAAGTCGAAATGAAGAATCCGAGCGTGGACCTCAACAGGCATTTGGCCCCAAGCGTGTGAAGCGTGGGGAATTCCAACGCGCAGTGAAAGCAGACGAACAATCCCACTCGATTTGGTGGGTTTTGGGAACAAGTCTCGTCTTCGAAGGAATCGTTCTCGGTCTTGCAACCGTGATCTTTGTCCGCCGCGACTATTAACCTGTTTTCCCGAGAGGCGGTGCTTTGGCCTTCTTCGCTGGAAGCGGATACTGCGAAACATATTCAGGCTTCAAGAAGAAATAATAAAGCGTGCCTTCGCAGTATTGACCGCCAGCGAGAATTTCCGCGGATGGACCAATTCCCATAAAGATGTCTGCGCGACCTGGTGCGCGAATCGCTCCACCAGTGTCTTGATCGAGCATAAATCTCTGGAAGGGTTGCTTCGATCCGCTATATGTGCTTGCTTGCGTGTCGACAAACATCAATCCACCAGGCGGATAGACACTCTTGTCTGTTGCAACAGTCACCTTGTCCGTGACCTTCACGCCAAGACTGCCGGCAGGCCATGTTTTCCCATCATAATTCTGAAAAAACACAAACCGATTGTTTAGGTCGATCATCTTTTCGACTGTTGCTGGATCTTTTTCATAGAGCCTGCGAATCGCAGTGAGGTTTAATTGATTCGCAGGAATCATTCCCTCCTTCACGAGACTCGCCCCGAGTCCAACATATTCGCCATCCGTTGCGCCGGCGTATCCAATGAACATGACTTTTCCGCCTGGCAATAAAAGTTTCGCGCTTCCGTTGATCTGCACGATGTAAGCATCGAGTGCAGTCGGAAACCATGCCAGCTCTAATCCTTTCAGCATTCCACTTGAATTGATTTCCGCACGACTTGGCCATGGAACGACTTCGCTCTCTGAAACGCGACGGCCAATTGCTTTGCCAGTGACTGGATCAGTTTCTAGATCCTTTGGTCGTTTATAAACTGGAAACTCAAATCCAGGAACCTTTGTCAAACTCGCTTTAAATTCTGGGGAAAAATATCCAGTAAAGAGCACGCCACCTTTTCCGTTCCATCCTTTGGTCTGCCAACAATCAAACATTTGTTTGAAAGCATTGTCGAATGCAGCCTGATCTGCGTTGTCGTTGAGAATCTGACGGAAGGCGATGATGCTCGAAGATGCTTGATCCCAAGTGCAGACATCTGGAAACGGAAACATCTGTGGAAAACGAGAACGACTTGATGGACTTTCGTACCACGTCTGATCTTGCGCCAGCGCTTCTTGCAAATATGCGTCGCGTGATTTCCAAGCGCCAGTCAAATCTGGCCACGCTTCGCCTGGTCCCAGTTTTCGCAGCGCACACTCACCAGGAGCGAGCTGATGTGCATAGTCTGCTGTTGGTGTAGGTTCGGGAGGTGTCTCGCAGCCTTGGAAGGCGAAACTGGCGAGAGCGAGAATAGAAATGCCGATAGTGTTTTTGCATCCTTGCATTTTTTCAGGATACCAAATCCCACGAGATTTCACTGACTGAATCAAACCAATGTGTATACTTTGGTATTGGAAAATTCTTTGGAGCAAAATCTATGACACTCTTGCATACTGACATTCTCGCCTTGACTCTTGCTTGGGGTTTTTCTGGCTGGGAACTTGGCATCCTCCTTGTATTGGGACTTCTC
>CAJCCX010000254.1 GCA_903961015.1 uncultured bacterium | reverse complement strand
CTGCAGATGTCAAGGAAAGACAGTACTGGGATCAATATATGAACGCCTATGAATCGATGATTCAAACGACATCTTCGGCGGAATCTCCGTGGTATGTCATTCCTGCTGACAACAAGTGGTACATGCGCATCGCAGTTTCTGGAATCATCATTGACACACTTTCAGAGCTCAATTTGCACTATCCCAAAGTGGATGAGAAACGATTGGCGCAGTTGAAAGAAGTGCGTGCAACATTGATGGCGGAGAAAGAATAGGTCTGGGTTGAGAGCGTTGGTACAACAAAGTGGCACTCTTCCCGACGACACTATTTTCCAGCAATCTCATCCTTGAGATTCATCACGGCTTTGGCATTCGTTCCTGTTGCTGGTTCCTTAGCGAGAACCATTTCTTGAGCCTGAAAAATCAACTCGTTGGCCATTGCAGTATCACCTTGCTTTTTTGCAATGCGTGCCCGCAGCGCAATTGCAACTGCGCGAGGAGCGCTGCCATCGGGTGCGGTGCGGGAGTACATATCAACCGCCGCCTGTGAATTCACCACAGCTTCATTCAACTCTCCCTGATCGAACATAACCCAAGCCAAGCAATTCAGAGTGCGTGCAGTGCTTGAATGATCTCCAGGATGCAGACGCTTGCGCATATCGAGTGCTCGAACCAGCAAAGGTTCTGCAAGGTCGTTTCTTCCTTGCGCTTGCTCGACAAATGCGAGACTTATCAGCCCATTGGCAATCGTCGGATCGTCATACTTCAGTATCCGTTCCTTCATGGAAAGCGCTTGCCGAAAGAGTCTCTCTGCTTCGGCTGACCGCCCAAGTGATTGAAGAACACTTCCCAGATTGTTCTGGCAATCCGCGACAAGCAAGTTGTCACCTTGATGAAGATTTTTCTGCATCTCTAAAGCTTTCACCAATATCTTTTCGGCTTGTTCAAAATTGCCGAGTGATTGGTGAACTCCAGCGAGATGGGTCATTCCTGAAGCAATGTCGGGATGATCGCCTTGGACCAATGCGGACTTCATGGTGAGAGATTGCTCGAACAAACGCTGCGCGTCAGACAAACGACCGCATTCATCGTGCAGTTCTCCAAGTTCATGAAGTTCACGTGCGAGATTCCAACTATTCCCAGCACGAAGTCGCATGAACATTGCGATTGCTTGCTCGCAGTGCGCCTGGGCTTCCACCCGTTTCATTTGAGCACGCTCGAGCTGAGCAAGATTACTCAGAGATGCAGCGACAACAAGTTGATCGCCGCTGAAAAGTCGTTGATACATCGCCAGTGATTCTTGCGCGAGTGGTTCAGCACCTATCAAATCACCAAGTAAAATTCGAACCCTTGATGCATCAGCGATTGCATCGGCGAGTTCGGCATTGTCTGTCTTGTGAATCGCCCGTCGATATTGAAGGACCTGATCCAAGATCGGTTTGGCCTGAGAGAATTCTCCGCCATCCATAAGAATCGTTGCAATCGTCGACTCAAGTTGTGACTTTTCATCAAGATCGTCATCAAATCCACCATTCTTCAGTTCATTCAGCGCAGCTTTCATCACCCCATTCACAGTCGCATCAGATGGCCCAACAGTTGCAGGTGCAAAGGAATGAAATGCACCTTCCATGAATTCACGAATTCGATGGGAACGATTCGAAATTTTCACAATTGCTGCCGCGACTCCATCGGAGTTTTCTTGAGTTTCATGCAATTGCAAAGCAGTCTGCCCAGATTTCCCACCTGTTTGATCGTTCTTCTGCTGCAACGAAGTTGCGCGCTCAGTCAGTTGGGCAATCTGAGATTCATCTGCTGACATTGGAGAAGTGGCTTTATCGGCCAAAGGGAGAGATTCGGCAGTTTGGGTTTTCGATTGCGATGCAGTTTCTGATGATTTGAGAGTTTTCTGAAGAGGTTCGAGAGTTGCCCGTGCTTCATCTCGTTCTCGTTCGACGCGTTTTATGCGTGATTGGATTTGCGAGTTCCATATTGCCAGTGTGCCACAAGCCACAAGTAAGAGCGCAACTGCAAGTCCCAACAGAGTTGTAGGACGAACTTCACCACGTCGCTCTCGAGTGTGGCGAAACAGAAATGATTTCGAATTCGAGTTGAACATCGCAGTGATAAATAGTAGCGAAGGAATAAATTTACATGATTCGGCGAGTAAATCATTTCGCGCACATTCAATCCAATCCCTATTTCAACATCCCTATTTCAACATCCCTATTTCAACATACCTTGTTGCCGACGCACCGCCTTGACCGCAAGCGGAGGGGCATTGAGAAGTGCTTGGTCAACCACAGCTTTTTCTCGACGAAGCTCACCAAGTAATTTCAGCAAATGGGCATCGAGATTAAACATCCATTTTTTATACAGT
>CAJCCX010000253.1 GCA_903961015.1 uncultured bacterium | reverse complement strand
TATCGACAACGATTTTCACGCATTGACGCATTTCTCATTCAGTGCGTTGAAGAAGCTAAGAGCCAAGGCTTTGTGACAACACTGTATGGTCGTCGCAGAGCTGTACCACAAGTGCATTCGCCCAATGCTGGCGAGCGCTCTCTTGGAGAGAGAATGGCGATCAATACAGTTGTCCAAGGCACCGCCGCCGATCTGATCAAGATCGCAATGGTCAATATCCATAAAGAGTTGCAGACCACATTTCCAAATGTGCGAATGTTGCTGCAAATTCATGATGAATTGCTCTTCGAAGTTCCATCATCGGAATTGAGCGCCGTTCAGCCTTGGATCGTAAAACACATGGAATCTGCGGCAAATTTGCGAGTTCCGCTGCGTGTTGAATCATCGAATGGCGTCAATTGGTTCGATGCGAGTTGAACAGAAACATCGCATCAATGATCGGGGATAAGGTCGCAGATATCCCTGAGGTTGACGAACATCGGCGCTGCGATAACATCACCTATTCGGAATCGTTTGACGGTTTCGGAGTTACTTGGGGCGGTAGCTCAATTGGTTAGAGTACCGGCTTGTCACGCCGGTGGTTGCGGGTTCGATTCCCGTCCGCCTCGTTTCATAAACCTCCGCGCGCGAATTCGCATGCGGAGGTTTTTTATATCCGCGCTTTAGTCTGTCAAGATTCTGAGTGACTTTGCGGACGCCATTTGATGTTGCAACCAATAGATGGACGTTGAAAAGCAGCGGGAACTCGACCATCAAGAATCGCATCAAGTGCGGCTCGTAAATCTGATCCGTTTACGGGTGTTTCACTTTTCGGGCGGCTGTCGTCGAGTTGACCGCGATACACCAACTGATGTCCCGCATCGAAGAGGAAAAAATCAGGAGTGCATGCTGCATGGAATGATCGCGCGACATCTTGTGTCGGATCATGTAAGTATGGGAAAGTCCATCCTTGTTTCTTTGCCATTTCAGTCATGTTGCTTGGTGAATCACTGGGATATGTCTCTGCGTCGTTCGAGCAGATTCCTACGACTGCGATTCCACGAGAGAGATATTCGCATCCCAGTTTCGCCAATTCGTTTTGCATGTGTACGACGTATGGGCAGTGATTGCAGATGAACATCACTAGCAGCGGCTTGCCAGTGAAGTCGGTATTGCGAAAAGTCTTGCCAGTGATCGTGTCAATCAATCCGAAGGAAGGACATGAAGTTCCAAGTGGAATCATGGTGGATGGGGTGACTGCCATTGTGCGACTCCTGAAGAAAATGCCCGAGCGCCAAACACGAAGCACGACGATGATGGCATACTAATCAATGATGTCAAAGAGACCAGCAGATGATGATCGCGATGAAGATCCTACGGATGAAGATATCGAAAGATTTTCTGAGCCTGTTGTTGGTCGTTGCCCAGAGTGCGGTCACCATGTGATCGAAGACGCAGATATTTGCCCCAAGTGTCACGCATTTTTATGGGATGGTCCTCAGACGAAGAAGAAGTCAAAAATGCGAAGCCTGCGCGGAATCTTTATCTTGCTGACAATTGTTCTGATTCTCACGCTGAGCGGTCTGATGGCTGTACTGCTTCGCTGATGCGTTGCTTTTCAAACGCAGGGATTCCAACCGCACTTGAAAATTGAACAAGAACTGCGATAGGCGGCACTTTCCCCGCGGAAAGTTGCAGCAGACTCACCGCAACTGAATGCACAAGATTTTCGATATGCCCGCGGGCCATTCGCTCTGCAGCAAACATGCATTCTGGTCGTTTGGCGATCTCGAGAGCGCGCGGCTTCAGTTGGCTTTTCGCTTTCGATGTCAGCGCATTTTTCCCAGACCACGGATTGATCGTTTGAATACCGCTGCCCAACGAAAGTGTTTCGATGCCAGTTTCGTCGATTGCAATGAACTCTTCATCGACCTGTGGCGATGGCATTTGGCAATAGACAGCAATTCCACGTTCTCCGGTTCCTTGATCCACCGTGAAGCTCCAACGAAAATTTTCGATAGTGAGTTTTTCGAGTGGGATAAAATACTGAACACCTACTTCACGAGCTGATGCTTGACCCAGCACAGTTCCAATTGCTGAAGTTTCGACGATCTGCGCCAAGACATCAACCCGCAACGATCCCACAACAAGTTTCCCGTGATCATCAAAGCGGCGGATTCCTGCCAAAATCGCTGTGCGAATCTCAACCTTGGGTTTAAGAATTCCACCTAGCCAATCGAAAACCCCACGAACTGCGTCGCTTCCAGCTTGAAGTAGAGTCGCGGGCAGACGAAAGACTTGGCGGACAATGTGTGCAAGCCCCAAGACTGCCGCACTCAACACAATGAGTGCAGCGATCACCAACAGAGAGAGCGTTGATTGACCTTGTTGAAATAAAAGGACTGCGACGACCAAGAGCAGGACAAAGGCCATGGCTCCAACGACCACAGGAGCACCGAATTTCCTCGGTAAATTAGTCAAGATCGCAAAGCCCCCCGGAAAGAAAAAATGCCCCCTGAAGGATTCGAACCTTCGACCCGCTGATTAAGAGTCAGCTGCTCTACCAACTGAGCTAAGGAGGCGCGATACGGGCAGGAAGTATAGCGGTCTTGTGAATCTTTGGTCATTTCTTCCCGCAGCACTGTTTGTATTTTTTGCCAGATCCACAAGGACAGTTCTCATTTCGCCCTACAGCCATCGGCCCCCCGATCGGCACGACGACTTTCGGCGCTCGATTCATTGATGTTCCAGATGCAGCAACGGCTGCAGCGGTCCGACCAGCTGGAGCGCCAGCTTGCTCGGCGATTGCGATGTCTCGCTCTTGTGCTTGTGTCGGAACGACCGATGCAATTTGAGCGCTCGCCGTTGGTTCTGCGATTTTTTCTGCAGTCTGATCGATTTCCGTTTCGTTGGTGACAACAGAAGGCGTTGGTGGACGCATGGCTTGTGGCGACAATTTTCCTTTGAATACCAAGTCGGTCACTCGTTCGCGCACATTTGACAACATCTCACCAAACAGTCTGGAGGATTCCTTCTTGAATTCAATCCGCGGATCTTTTTGACTGAACGAACGGAAGGAAATCGAATCGCGCATTTGATCCATACTGTGCAAGTGATCTTTCCAAGCTTGGTCAAGAATCTGGAGCAGCACAAAGCGTTCGAATTGTTCGAGTTCTTCTCGAAGCAAGCGCATGAGCCTTTGTCGCAAGAAACTTTCTGGATCGCTCTTGACTTCAGCTCGTTCTGAATCGGTCATGCGAATGAAAACGTTCTGGACCAACCATCCATCAACCGCATCTGTCATCAGTTCTGCGTTTTCAGCAGCAGCCGGTGTTGCGGCGACCAGTGCGGCAAGAATTCTCGTCACACGATCATTGATGCGATTGGAATCCCATGTTTGCGCTTCCACCAACAAGATTCGCCGAAGTTCAGCGGGATCTGCAGACGGAAGTGCCTGTGGAGTCCAATTCAACTCGAAGCGACCGCGTGCCCAACCACAAAATTGCGTCAGCGATGCCTCTGGAAAAGCTTGGATATTGATATTCACGAATTCAATGGCAAAGTCGATCGGATACTCCAACTCGCGTTTGCGATATGCCGCTCGAACAGCCTCTTGCATTCGTCGCGTTGCTTCGATTGGCTCGCGCATGGCGCCCATCTTTTCCGCATCAAGCGGTGAACCGATCATTCGTTCAGCCCAATGCATCAGATCTTTCACGCCATAACCAGGCAAGAGATATGGTTCGAGCGGACTGAGATCGATGCTTGCAAACTTCGCTTGAGATGCCGCCTCGAGGCGTTGAACAACTCCAAGTCGTCCTTCTGTCTCGATGATCTCATCTGTGATCACGACGCCATACGTGTTGCGCGCCCATTCAATCACTCCATCACGATCCCATTCGGAAGAATCAGAATCCTCGGGGATATATTCGCCAATGGTGACATTGATCTGCGAAGCTGCCTCTTCAGGTGCATCGGTCAAAATAGTTTTCATCACCTGATCACGGTCTTTGCCCTTGAAGCGTTCGGCATCGATCATGACTCCAAATGCCTCCCAGACCCACTGCGAGATCGCGCCAGGAATATGCATCGGTGAGAGATACGTTGCAACTGCATCTGCTACGGCTTCGTCAAGAAACTTCAAGACAACATCTTTGATGGCTCGACCTTCGAGAATCGGCTGACGACGTCCATAGAAATTTCGGCGCTGAACTTCCATCGGTTCGTCGTAATCCAGGATGCTCTTGCGCATCTGAAAGTTTCGTTCTTCAACTTTGCGTTGAGCCTTCTCGACTGCACGAGAGAGCATCGGCGCTTCGATCGCATCACCTTCTTTCATTCCCATTCGACTCAGCACGTTGAGTGTTGTTCGTCCTGCGAACATCTTCATCAAATCATCGTCAAGTGCGAGATAGAAACGCGTTTGCCCCTCGTCACCTTGCCGACCAGAACGGCCTCGAAGTTGGTTATCAATTCGGCGACTCTCGTGCCTTTCCGTTCCGACGATATGTAGTCCGCCGAGTTCATCGACGGTTGGGAAGAATTTCAAGCGGTGAATGCTCCATCCAGCCTGATCGAGTTCCGATTCCAACGCTTGATTCGACATCGTTTGGATTTTCTTCGGTGGCACGTCACGCGCTTCTGTGACCCAGTATTGCAACAATTTTCGTCGCACCTCTTCGGCACTCATCGCATCGATTTCCTTCGCGGACAAACCTAGGGATCGACTTGCGAGATGGCGATGAATGTGAACCAAGCATGCTGCTTCGCCTGCAGCAGCATCTGCTTCGCGTGGCGCGATATCTCTGCGCTTCCAATGTTCAATCAATGCAGTGGGTTGCAGGGGGGTCAACTTAATGTCCGTACCGCGTCCCGCCATGTTGGTGGCAATCATCACCGCTCC
>CAJCCX010000252.1 GCA_903961015.1 uncultured bacterium | reverse complement strand
TCTGAACAAAGCCTTCCGCGCTTGCGCCGAAGATCTCGTTCGTCGTCGGCCAGAATTTTTCCCGCCAGCGATTGATGGATTTGGTCGTCCTGTTCAATCCCTCGTTGGCGGAATCGGTGCCATGATGCGCTTGACTCCACTCGCTGGAAAAAAAGACGCGCTGACTGCACTCCTCAAGATCATGTTTGAAGAAGGTGTCATCGCGCTCACTTGTGGACATGGGCCTTATCACCTTCGATTGCTTCCGCCATTCGGCGTGATGGAGCCAGAACAATTCAAGCCTGTCTTTGCAATCATCGAGCGCGCGCTTGAGAAAATGAAATAAACAATGTTCATCATCCGCCACGCTATGAACGAGGACATGCCGCAACTTCTGAAGTTGTCGAAGTTGGTGCATTCGTTCAATCTTCCACAAGACAAGGATTCGCTCGCCGCAAAGATTGATCGCAGTCAGCGTGCATTCGCAGGATCTGTCAAAGATCCCAAGGGACGTGAGTTTGTCTTCGTTCTCGAAGATCTTGACAGCGGTTCAGTGATTGGCACGAGCGCGGTCTATTCGAAGATTTCGTGGCCAGGGCATCCGCATTTGTTTTTCAAAGTTCGTAAGCATGAGCATTACAGTCGTGACCTTGGAACAGGGCAGGTGCATGTCACGATTCAGTTGGATACTGATGAAACAGGACCAAGCGAAATCGGAGGTTTGATTCTTGCGCCGGGATATCGAGGTCATCCGCAGAAACTCGGTTCGCTTCTTTCATATGCGCGATTTCAATTCATTGGACTGCATCCCAAGTGGTTTCAACAACGCATCCTCGCGGAGTTGATGGGCGCATTGACTCCCGACAGTCACTCATCGCTTTGGGATTATTTGGGACGGCGATTCATCAATCTTTCTTATACTGAAGCAGATACTTTTAATCAGCGGAGTAAAGAATTCATCCTGAAGTTGTTTCCTTCAGTTGAAATTTATATTTCGCTTCTTCCGCCTGAAGCAAGACAGTTGGTGGGAAAAGTTGGTGACGAGACATTGCCCGCGCTGCACATGTTGGAAAAGTTGGGATTCAAGGCTCAGGATCATGTTGATCCATTTGACGGCGGGCCATACCTGCAAGCTTTGCGTGATGACATTCCCATTGTGCGACATTCGGAAAGTCGCATTCTTGCTGGCACAAGTACAAGAGCAACACATTCTGGAGTTGTGTCCTGCGTTGGAGAATTCGGATTCCGCGCGATGCGAAGTGATTTTATGGTTTCCGGCGATTCTGTTCGTCTGCCTGCAAAAACAATCGCAACGCTTGGAGCGCAGTCGCGTGCGTCGATCGGATTGACTGCGTTTGATAAGAGTTCAAACGCACTTTCGCTGAAAGGATCGCCTTCGCTGAAAGGATCGCCTTCGCTGAAGAGTTTGTCAACAAGTAAAGCCAAGCGAGGATCGCGGAGTCGCGGATGAGCGAGTCGGTTCTTCGTGGTTTTCTTGCGCATCCACCAAGCGACTTAATCGGTGGACGATTTCTCGCGCTTCGTCCATCAGCCGTGGCGGGATCATCTGAACTTGTTGCAAGCCACGACCCTGCGCATCCTGCTATCGAAGTCTGGTCTGGTGCAGCGGAGCATTCTCATGTTGATCTTGCCGTAAAGGCTGCTCGAGCTGCAGGGCGGGGTTGGATCGATGCAGGCCAAGATTTTCGTCGCGCGGCATTGATGCGTTGGCGAGATGTGCTTACTTCCAACGAAGATCGAATGACTCGACTGATCACTTTCGAAACTGGCAAGACTCTTGCCGAGAGTCGTCTTGAAGCAAAAGCGCTTGCGGATAAAGTTTCGATCACGCTTGAGGTACAAAGCACGAGCCGTATTGCAGGTTTTGACTTTGCAGTCACTCAAACAC
>CAJCCX010000251.1 GCA_903961015.1 uncultured bacterium | reverse complement strand
CGCGCGATTTCAAAAAGATTTTGCCCGTGTACGCACCGAAATTCAGAAAGCCGTCGTCGGGCATAAGGATGTTGTTGATGGCGTGCTCGTTGCACTTTTCGCCAATGGCCACGCTCTGCTCGAAGGCGTTCCAGGATTGGGGAAGACTCTTTTGGTGCGATCGTTGTCGCAGGCACTGTCGCTGAATTTCAATCGCATTCAGTTCACTCCAGACTTGATGCCAGCAGACGTGACTGGAACAACGATCGTTGTCGAACGCGACGGCGGTCGAGATTTTCAATTTCGAAAAGGTCCAGTCTTTACGCAAATTCTGCTCGCAGACGAAATCAATCGCGCGACTCCTAAGACGCAATCATCACTCTTGGAAGCAATGCAAGAACGCAGCGTCACCGTCGGAGGAACGACTCATATTTTGGAAAAGCCATTTCTGGTTATGGCGACGCAGAATCCAATTGAGCAAGAAGGAACGTATCCACTTCCCGAAGCGCAACTCGATCGATTCTTTTTCAAGTTGGAAGTTGGATATTCCACTCGTGAGGAACTTGCCGAAATTTTGAATCGTACGACCGCGGGCGAAACGCCAGCAATCGAACAAGTGATCGATGCGGCGACAATTCTCTCGCATCAGAAGTTGGTGCGGCATGTCAAGATCGCTGCGCATGTTCAGGATTATGCCGTGCGACTTGTGCTTTCGACGCATCCGCAAGGCCAGTTCGCAACGCCGATGGCCAATCGATATCTGAGATTCGGCGCAAGTCCGCGCGCGGCGCAAACTCTTGCGCTTGGAGCGAAGGTCTATGCATTGCTTGCAGGACGAGGTCACGTTGCCGTTGAAGACATTCAAAAATGCGCGCTTCCCGCGCTTCGACATCGAATGCTGATCAACTTCGAAGGCGAAGCCGAAGGAATCAATCCTGACACCATCGTTCAGAATGCACTTGAAACGCTTTCTGCAGATGCTCGTGTGACGGCTTAGATTCTTATTCCAAATTGAGCCCAAGCTTTCCCCCAAATCTGGGCTGTTCATATCATTTTTTGCGTGAAAATCATATTTTTGGCTTTTCCATTTGCAATATCGGAACCAAATCCGATCGTATTGGATAGGAGGCATTATGAAAAATTATGAAACTGGGACAGGAAAAGGAAATGGGACAGGAACTGGTGCGAAACGCGAAACAATTCGCGCGACCAACTGGGCATCAAAGCTGCGGCTCGGTGCCAACAGCGATCCGCTCGATGATGGAATCTGCGCCGATCTTGATCAGGATTCCCGACCAAGCAGACTGAAAACTCACTCACCGCAGAACTTGGGATTTTCGAGTGGTGGACAAAGCGGGATGCCGTTAATAGGTGGAGAAATTCTTTCCGTCGTGCGAACTCTCATGCCAAGGGCCGAGAGCGCAGACATCAGAATTCGCGTTGAAATCGACCAATTTGTGAGTGGTTTGGCCGCAGGCCCCATCGGAACAATTCTCTTTGGCATGCTTCGCCGTGCGATCGATGCGTATGGATTGGCGAGCGCTCAAGGTGAAAGTTGCGCGAATTCGGCTGAAATCACGCTTTGTGCGCGATTGGACGGCGGGCTGGTGCGCCTGCATGTTCTTGATGGCGCACAGAAGAGAAAGGTCCCAAGCGCAGATGCGGCAATCGGGCTTTCTGCGGCAACTGCAGAGTCCCTCGGTGGTAGCCTAGAAATCTGCACTGTTCCATTTGGCCAAGAAACACTGCTAACTGCGACGATTCCTGCTTCTCGACTCGCCTATAACAATGAAAATGCGGCTTGAACTTTTTGAACTTTTACAACTAAAAATCCGTATAACAATGAAGATGAAGAACTACACAACACATGCCAATTTCGCGCTGCGCACTCTTTGCTTGACGAGCGGAATTGCCACATCACTTTTGTTCGCTGCAACTCAATCAGCAAGTGCGCAAACCTCTTCCAACCGTGCGGCGAAAACCACCCAGCGCGAACAAGTGAAACCTAATGTACGGACAGTGGGAAAAGGAACATCAACAGTCAGCCCGCTCGCGGGAGACGAATGGCAAGTCATTCCGCAAATATTGTCTGCGATTCCTTCTGTCGTCGGCGACGGCTTCGGAAGTGCAGTTGCAATGAATGAAGCTGGAACAATTCTCGT
>CAJCCX010000250.1 GCA_903961015.1 uncultured bacterium | reverse complement strand
TGACAACCGAGTGAAACTGGAACGATTGACGCCAGTGCTGAAGAGTCGTGTCCGCAGCATCTTTGACATGATCACACTCGAGGGACTTCAAGCGGCTCCACACGTGCGACCTTGGGAATCGGTCTATACCCAACTTGGAAAGTATTTCAAGAATCCTAAAGTGCGACTTTCCGTTTGTTTTCAAGCGAAATATTTGGGGATGAGTCCATACGAATGCCCAAGCATTTTTAGCATTCTCCCTTTCATCGAATACGAATATGGGATCTGGCATCCCAAAGGCGGATGCAATTCGATCACCACTGCAATGGCTCAAGCATGCGAAAAGATGGGCGTCGAGATTGTGACCAATGCACCCGTCGAGCAAATTGCCGTTGATGGAAAGCGCGTGACTGGAGTTGTTGTTGGCGGACATCATCACCAACATGATCGAGTCGTCGTGAATGCTGATGGAACGTGGGCGTTAAAAAATCTTGTCCCTGCGAAACTTCGTCCACGAGACACCGATGAAGGCGTTGATTCTCGCCGATATTCCTGTTCGACATTCATGCTCTATTTGGGATTGAAGGGTGCAGTCGATCTTCCCCACCACACCATTTTTATGTCTGGAAATTACGAGGATAATTTTCGAGACATCTCGCACGATGGGAAATTGAGCGAAGACCCCTCTGCGTATGTGCACAATCCATCACCACTCGATCCGTCGCTTGCACCTACTGGAAATAGTTCGCTTTATGTTCTGCTTCCAGTGACCAACAATCGCCCTGCTCAGTGCCAATTGGATTGGGCCGTCGAAAAACCCCGACTTCGTGAAGATGCGATGCGCCAACTCGAAACTGTGTTTGGCATCAAAGACATCCGCTCTCGAATCGAAGTGGAGCATCTTGTTTCCCCTCTCGATTGGCAAAATGAGCGAATCAACCACGGAGCAACTTTCAATTTAGCCCATAACTTTAATCAAATGCTGCATCGGCGAATTCCCCACACATATCCGGGACTCGATGGGCTGCATTTCGTTGGCGGAGCGACGCATCCAGGTTCGGGATTGCCGGTGATCTTTCTCAGTTCGACGATCACCACTCGCCACATCTGCGAATTGCAAGGGATCGATCATCCTCTTGCTGCCCCGACGATGGCGACCGTCTGACCGTATCCTCGCCGCCGTGACAATGACATACGGCCAATACCTTCGGGTTCCAGAACTCCTTTCTCTGCAACAAACCGCATCCAAAGGGAAGGATCATGATGAAACTTTGTTCATCATCATCCATCAAGTCTATGAACTTTGGTTCAAGCAGCAGATTCATGAAGCGCTCTTTCTGCAGCGTGCATTGGAAGCTGGAGATGATCCAACTGCGCTCTCAACTTTGAAGCGAATGCTGACGATTCTCAAAACGATGGTTGGTCAAATCGATGTGCTCGAAACGATGAGTCCCGTTTCGTTTCTCTCATTTCGATCCCTCCTTTCGAGCGCAAGTGGGTTTCAATCTTCGCAGTTTCGCGAATTCGAATTCATTCTGGGCAACAAACGCGCTGCTGCGATTGATCGATATCCCGAAGGAAGTCCAGAGCGCATTGCACTTGCCGGGCGCATGAATGATTTCACTTTATGGCAATCTTTTCTGCGCAGACTGAAGCATGTTGGACACGCCATTCCAAATCGATTGATTGATACTCCCATGCAGGCAC
>CAJCCX010000249.1 GCA_903961015.1 uncultured bacterium | reverse complement strand
GCATCGCTTGACATCGAACGGATGGTCAAGGAAATGCAAAGCAGCGTTACATCGGGCGTCAAAGAAATGAAGGTCTTTACAGAACAAGTGCAAGGTGGAGTTCGGGAAATTGGAACCCTCTCTGAAAAACTTGGAGAGATCATTTCTGCCGTCGAAGGAATCACAGGTCGCTTTGGAATGGTGACAGAAGGAATGTATGCGCAGTCTCAGGGTGCGGAGCAAATTCGAGATGCAATGGTGCGCTTGGTAGATGGCGCCGCTCGAACGGCTGAGTCGCTGAATGATTCCAATCGAGCCACTGTTGAATTGCGTGGCGCAGTCGCCGAATTGAAAGAAGAAGTTTCGCGCTTTACAACTTGAAGTTGGCGCGTCCCCGACCTGCTTGATTGGACCAAGAGTTTCCAGAGTGATAGATCCAACAATCAATGCACCTGCGATCTCAACCAGACATCAACTGCTTGAGTTTTTTCGCAATCCCGCTTGGCTTATCACCTTGATCATCGTCATCATTGCAGCGATGAGCGTGCGAGGAACGATCCTTTTTCGCAGTGCTTTCCCAGCTGGAATGGATGCGGGTTACTACCCCGTGCAAGCACGCGCTCTGCTGGAACATGCAGAATTGGAATGGACCGATGTTCCTCTGATTTTTGCTCTCGATGCAGCACTTGCGAAGTGTGCGATGGTCGTTGCAGGTTGGGATATAGATAGCGCAACTCTGTGGGCATCTCGCGTCGTTGATACTGCAGCAGAACCATTTGCGGCGATTGCGATTTTCTTTGCTGCCTGGATTTTCAGCCGTGGAGCGCGCAAGGCGATTCTTGGTGCGATCGCAGCGACGTCGATCGCAATCTGCAGTCCCCCGCTGATTCGCATGATTGGCGACTTCGAAAAGCAGTCGCTTGCGATGATGTTTATGTGCGCAACATTCGTTGCGACATGGTGCGCGCTTCGAAACTTCGGTGCATCAAGACACCAGACTTGGCGCTGGATCATCGCTGGTGGATTCTTGGCATTGACTGCACTTTCGCATGCAGGAACATTTGCTGCGACAGCACTTGGAGTTGGAATCCTATTTGCAATATGGGCAATGCGTGGAGGGATAGCTCGTGGTCGCGGACTTCGAGTGATTGGATGCTTTTTACTTGCATGTTTTTTGACATTCGCTACTGTGTGGTGGCTCGCGCCAAGAAAAGCGAATGCGATTTTGGATGCTCCTGCAAAACTATTTTCTGGTGAAGATCGCGGACCGGGTGGAGACCGTGGACTGGGTGGAGAGCGCCGGCCGGGTGGAAATCGCGGGCCGGGTGGAGATCGTGGACCGGGTGGAGATCGCGGGCCGGGTGGACCTGGCGGAATTCCAAGCGAAATCGTGTTGAATCTGCAATCGTGGATGATCGTGCTCGCAGTGGGAAGTGCACTCTTGTTTTTCGCAAACAGATCGCTTCGACGAGTCGGCGAAAGTCTTCGAACACAAGCGCGCGCAGACGAAGCGTTCGCATTCGCAATGTTTTTTACAGCTCTCGCGCTGTGCTGCCCTTGGGTGACCGGCGAATATCGCATGCGACTGGCTTTAATGGTTCCAATTCCATTATCACTTGTTGTCGCATTCCTACTGACTCGCCAATCACAAGAAATCGAAAAGCCTCGTATCGCATTCATCGGCATGATCGCCAGCGCGGTGATCTCCGTTGCAATGTGCGTTGCAGTTGTGACTCCGGTCATTCGCGATATCGGTGCGCCAGGCATGGTGCAGATCGACGAAGCCGCGATCAATCAATTACGTGCGTGGCGTACAGAACTTGGAAGCGATCAACGCACGATCATCGTCGCTCGGCATGGTTTGGAATTCTGGGCAGGCTTTGCAATGGGTACGAAGTCGCGGCAAACAACTTTGCGTGAATCAGACTTCGATACATACGAGCATCTCTATCTATTGATGGAACAAGGTGGACGCGGTGGGCCTGGAGGACCAGGTGGGCGTGGAGAACCAGATGGGCGTGGAGGAATGCGAGATGATCGTGGACCGCCACAACAAATCGGTGGAAACACAGGTCGCCCAGACAGTCGAAGACAACGAGAATTTAGGGCGGAAAACCAATTCGATGAGCAACGCGCCGGCGGGCTTGGACCTATGAACGGACCTTTGAACGGACCCATGAACGGACCCATGCGTGGCATGCGCATCCCGCAAGGTGCGACCATCATTCGAAAGTCCGATCGATTCACCCTGTGGGAAGTGCCTAAGTCAGCTCGTGAGCAATACAGCGATCAAGAGTGATTACAGAGCGCGTGGATCACTGCCTCTCTGCGCTTTGTATTTATCACACTCTTTCCAATCTTTGGCGGCATCATTGTCACAAACGACGATCTGAATTTGGCGCGAGTGAATCAGGCGGGACATGAAATGGGTGGAGAAAAGCCAGGTTGGAAGGAAATCGGCGAGCACAACCGTCCAACCGCACAATCACCTTCTGCCAACGAGGATTTCTACAACCGGCGCAAAGCCATCGTCATAATCGCTTGGTTCGATCGTGACTGCGAACCCAAGCGACTCGAGATGCCTTGCCGACGCATCCAAATAGGGATGACGCCGCGGCGGAGCCTGCATCGAGTGCGTTGGAGTCATCCGCAGTTCGTGTCTCGTCACTCGCGCCAGTTCCGAAATGCCTTTGCAGTGGAAATCCAAATCAAACATATTGCCTTGCATCATGCCGCCATCTTCGACGGACGAATAGCAAAAGAGAAAGTGACTGGAAAGTACGAGGTCGAACTGTCGATCTCCAAAGGGCAAGTTGGGCAGAGAGGCATCGATGTATCGCGTCCCCTTTCCGCTGAGATAGTCCTTGGAAAAACTTTCGAGCGCGTCATATTTATCTCTGCGAAACTTTTCCATATCGCGAATATCAAAGTTGCCAGGGGTTTGTTCGATCTGCGCGAAACATTCGTCGATATGTTCCTTACCATTCTTCTGAAGTTGCTCGATTGACATTGCATACATCGGATCGCAACCGATCACATCCAAACCGTGCTTGGATCCCTCTGCAACGAACGAATCTGGCCCACTTGGGCAGTCAAGAATCGATCGACCACGCAGCGAAGATTCATCCAGCGAAAACATCGCGAGATACTCTTGATAATTTCGTCCAAAAAAAGCAACGAATGGAATTGAAAATGCTTTTGCCATAAAACGATCCTCCCCCCGCTTTCGTCCTCAGAGCTTCGCTTTCACCTCAGAGCTTCGATTTCAACTGTGAATCATTGGCCTTAAGGAAGACTTTGATTTCTTCAGCCATGGCAAGGAGCTTGACCCACTGTTCCTTATAGAGGGTTACTGGAAAACGGCCGAGTCCATAGACAGAAAGCGCGCCCTTCTCGCTGACCTTCAACGCAAGCCCTTTCGCAGATACATGCTTGAGCGCAGCATTTTCACTGCGGAGTCGTTCGAGTTCCATTCTCATTTCTTCATCGGCCATTGGTTGCTCCTTGTGTTATTGCGAGGGATCAGAATATCGTCCAATTTGGCTTCACACTTACGCATCGCCTTATTTCTTGTTGGCAAATATGCAAGGAATATGGATTCTTCTATAATTACAAACATGAAGAAATCAAACAAACTTATTGTTTCTCTTGCCTTTTCGGCTTTTTTAGTTTCAGTTGGCGCTGGCTTTGCTGCGCGAATGAACTCCGCGGTAACGGCGATCGCACCAGAGGACGCGTTGAAG
>CAJCCX010000248.1 GCA_903961015.1 uncultured bacterium | reverse complement strand
GTCTTGAAAAAGATTCACGCGATCACCTTATGGGTGATGTTAGCGAAGGCATCGATTGCGCTTTCGCACACTCGGCAGAATCAAAATTCGCTTTTCGTCGATTAGAAATCTTATTGAGGACACTGACCCCAACCTGAAAGCACTTCGGTCAAGTCGCCACCATCGGTAAAACCATCGCCGTTCACATCGCCTGCTGCGGTCCCCCAAGCTGAAAGCAGAGTTGCAAGATCAGGGCCGCTCACGATTCGATCGTTGTTCAAATCCGCAGGGCATGGTGGAGGAGGTGGTGGTCCTTGGACTTCGTATGCGCCCATATCAACAACTGGCGCTGGGCCAACTCCTGTATCGACCACTGTTGTGATATCGAAGCGGCGAGTGAGCCCATCGCGATCGACCGTAATTCCTGCAGGAATCAAGGAATTGCTGCCCGCATCGATCGCGGGAGATGTTGCCTGCAAGTGAAGATCGCCAGTTGCAAGATTGACGAAAAGTGGATCGACGTTCACGTTGCCAGTTCCTGTTGCTCCGCCTTGAACGAGGGAATAACTGACCGTATTTGTTCCTCCAGCAGCTGTGATTTGATTATTCGCAGTCACACCGCCCGAGCCTGTGTTACCCCAGAAAATGCAGTTTGCCAGTGTGCTTGATCCGCTTGTGTTATAAAAACCTGCGCCAGTTGTTGCAGTCGTCGTATTGCCAACAAATGTCGAATCGCGAATTGTGACGGTCGAAGTTGTGCCCGCCCAAATTGCGCCACCAGAATTGGTGCTCGTCGCTTTGTTCAAACGAAAAACACAATTGGTGATTTTCGTTTGCGAACTTCCAAACGATTCGATCGCGCCTGCACGTGACGCCGAATTATTTGTGAAGATGCAACTTTCCCATGTGACAGTGGTTCCGTTGGTATCAAATGCTCCGCCGTATGTCCCACCAACATTGTCAGTGAATTCGCAACTTTGGAATGTGCCATTCGCTCCAAAGATGTATCCCGCGCCACCACCAAATGTGCATCGATTTCCGATGAATTTGCAATTTCGAACGGTTGGACTTCCGCTTGTGAGAATCAAAATGCCGCCGCCCTTGTCATAATTGGATGCCGTTGCGCCGTTGGCATATCCACCGACGATCGAGAATCCATCGAGAATCGCGGTGTTTGCAACACTGCTTGCGACGACAACGTGATACGCATTGTCCGCCAGGTTGGTGACAGTCCCATTATCGTTGCCAAGCAAATCTCCAGTAAGCGTGGTGATATTCGCCGCAATGTTTCTCTCGCTCACAACTGTCTCGGTGCCAGCGAATCCGCCATAAAGCGCAACACCAGTCTTCATCGTGTGCCAGATGGTTCGCGTCGTGGTGGTCGTTGGTTTATATGTTCCTGCCTTCACCCAAATCTGATCGCCAGAAACACTCGCACTCAATGCAGTCACAACTGCAGTTGATCCTTGATACGCATCGGCCCATGATGTGCCGTTGTTCAATCCCGTGACGAGCGATGCGTCGACATATCGAACGGCAGCGGATGCGGAGTGTGCACTGCACAAGACAGCGATCACGAATGACAAATGGTTGCGTGGGAAATACATAAGGTCTCTCAACGTACTCCAATTTTGCGAAAAATCAACTTTTTTGTCTTTAAATATGGTCTTTTATCTATGGCAAATTGGAAAAAGTTGCCGAAGCAGCTGCTCCAGCGCAAGCGCAAGGGGGAAAAATTCCCCATTTTCCAAGAAACTCCGCAGAAAACTGAGCGGAATCCAAAGCGTAACGACCGAAAAATGAGCCCAATGGGATTCGAACCCATGTGTCCTCCTTGAAAGGGAGGTGTCCTGGACCAGGCTAGACGATGGGCCCAATACGCAAACGATACAAATGAAGCACAAAACAAGTCAAACCAACCAACTCACTCCCACTCTCAATGCATGGGATCCTGCAAGATACCAATGACCCCAAGGGGATTTGAACCCCTGTTCCATCCATGAGAAGGACGTGTCCTAGACCGGGCTAGACGATGAGGCCGAGGGGCGAAGAGTATAGCGTTCTACCCTGAGGCGGCAATCATCTTTCTTCTCTATGAATTTTTAGAACATTATGAGTCAACAGAATCCCAAATCTATGCTGCCCCCGCTGATCCTTGCTGCAACGCACTTCGAATTGCGAGCCATCAAATCTGGCGTCGGAAATTGCGGAATTGCAGCAGATTTTGCGTGTATCGGGGTTGGACCAGGTGCGATTTGGCGCTGGGCAGAATCCAAAAAGTCGACCATTGCAAACGATTCCCCCCCTGGCCGCACCGTGATTCTTGCCGGACTTGCGGGAGCACTCGACCCGACATTCACCGTCGCAACCGTGCGAAGCGCAGAAATGATCGTAGGTGCAGGGGCGGATTACTGTCGTCCAAATCCTTCGTATTCGCCGACGCTTCGATCAGCTCGGACGACTGTGATCGCTTCGGTCGACAAAACTTGTGCAGATGAATCGTCGAAGAAATTATTGCGTGATCAAACTGGTGCGGGAATGGTTGATATGGAATCTGCTGCATTCGCATCTCTTGCGACGCAGCGTGGTTGGAAGTGGGGAGTTTTTCGCGCTGTAAGCGACGATTCAGCTACTGACATTCCGCCGTGGATCGCGTCACTTGCACGCATCGATGGGTCGATCAACGTCATAGCACTCGCAACTTCACTGCTTACGCATCCCAGTCGTATTGCAAAGCTTGCTGCGATCGGTGCATCTGCTCGTCACGCAATACGCAAATTATGCTTGGAATTAGCGGTGATTTTGTCGAAGTGCGATCAACCTCAGCGCACGCTCATTTTCGGTGGGACATTTGATCCACCTCATCGTCGACATGCGCAGATGGTTGCAGAGGCGGCGAATTTTCTGGGATGCAATCGCGTGATCATTCTTCCCGCAGGACAGAGTCCACTGCGCGGAGGAAATGCAGCGGCATCCGCCCAACAGAGACTTGCGATGGCGACGCTTGCGTTTTCCAAAGTGCCTGGTGTCGTGATCGATTCACGCGAAATGAATCGAAGTGGAGAATCGTTCACTGTGGACACTCTGCGAGAAATTGCACGCGAGGCAGGTGCGAGCAGAAATGATCTCGTACTGTTGATCGGTGCTGATCAAGCGCTGCAATTTGATCGGTGGAAAGAGTGGCGTGAAATCGACCACAAATTGGCCACAATCGCAGTCGTCCCTCGACCTCCCCTTGCTGCCCGTGATCTTTCAGCCCAACTTGACGAGAAATTTTCGCGACTGGGCGAGGATGGCGAGCATTGGGAAAAGTCTGTTTTGCCCTTTGAAGCAGTCGATTTGAGCGCAACAGAGATTCGGTCGCGCCTGCGATCTGGCCAGAACATCGGGGACCTTGTCTCGCCTGAAGTCGAGGCATGGATTCGTCAATATGGGCTCTATGCCTAGTATTAGAAGAATGAGCAGTGACGCAATCGAACGAGTGGCTTTCGTCAGTTTGGGATGTCCCAAGAACCTGGTCGATAGCGAAAAAATGCTGGGACTTTTGGCCAACGATGGATTGAAGTTGGTCAACGAAGATGAAGCGCCCGATGCGATTGTCGTCAACACCTGTGGCTTCCTTGAAGCGAGCAAAGATGAATCGCTCGAAGTCATTCGTGATGCTCTTGAACGCAAAAAACGTGGCGATCTGAAGCGCGTTGTTGTGGCGGGATGCTTGGTCCAAAGACATCGCGCTAAAATCTTGGAGTGGGCTCCTGGAATTGATGCACTCATTGGCGTCTTTGATCGCGATCACATCATCGATGCAGTGCGAGGTTCGACTGTCGTTCGCGAAACACTCGGCGAAGATGGAATTCGTCCTGGCTATTGGATTTCATCCAACGCACTTCTTGCTGCATCCGCTCGCGGAATTCCAACTGTGGGATTGACCGTGCAAGGTAAGGATGGGCGAGGAATTGGCTATTTCGAAGGAGATGAAAATCGCATTCGATTGACGCCTCGACACTGGGCATACCTTCGAGTTTCTGAAGGATGCAATCAACGCTGTTCGTTCTGCACGATTCCGTCTATTCGTGGGAAAATGCGCTCGAAAACGAAAGATGCAATCGCCAATGAAGCGCGCATGCTCTTGAATGACGGAGTCTTCGAATTGAATCTGATCGGACAAGACACCACCAGTTGGGGGATGGACATCGGCGACGAAAGTGGATTGATCGGGATGCTCGAAAAACTCGACTCGGTCGTTCAAGAAGTTGGTGGCGGTTGGGTGCGATTGATGTACGCATATCCATCCAATTTCACTCCTGCAATGATGGACGCAATCGCACGACTTTCAAGTGTTGTGAAGTACATCGACATGCCGTTGCAACACGCCACGAATCGAATGCTGAATCTGATGCGAAGAAATGTCACGGCAGAGCATCAAGAAAATATTGTGCAGGAATTGCGTGAGCGCATTCCGGGAATGTCGATTCGCACCACGTTGATCACTGGACATCCTGGCGAAACCGAAGCGGATCACGAAGAGCTCTGCGCATTTGTCGAACGATCGCAGTTTGATGCGATGGGCGTCTTTCGATATTCCTGCGAGGAAGGAACACCATCTGGAACGATGCATGCGGATCCTGCCCTGCGCGTTTCCGAAGAAGACAGCAAGCGACGAGAAGGCGAACTGATGGAGTTGCAACAATCAATTGCATTCGAAAACGCCCTCTTTGTCGCAGAGCAGCGGTCAGAATTCGATGTGCTCATTGATGGCCCTGCGCGCGGAGCGACGAAGGGGAAATCAACCACTGGAGTGAACAAGGCAACATTGATGTTCACTGGCCGCGCGTATCACCAAGCGCCATCAATCGACGGACTCACTCATGTCATAAGCCGTGAACCACTTGCGGCAGGCGAACTTGTTCGTTGCACGGTCGTGGATTCAGACGGATATGACTTGGTGGCACAGCCGAGCGATGATCTTGATCCATCAATCAGACTCCCTGTCATCAAATAGGAGTGCTCAATGAAACGAATCAAACACACCTGCGTTTTGACTGCGGGTGTGACGGCTTTATGCATCCATACCGCGGCAATCGGCCAAGATCAAAAACCTTCGGCACCAGCGATCATCCCCGCAGATTCCAAGCTTGACATCGACCCAACGGAAACAATCAGCATCATCGGTTGGTGGACGAATGGCGAAGAAATCATGCTCATCAAACAAGATGGCGCGTTCAACTGGTGGGGACAACCCAACCGCTTTCGACCTCCTTCGAAAATTGGACGCTGGGATCGGCAGAATTACCGCACCATTTGGCTCGAACCATATGTCGACCGGAAAAATCCAGGTGTGATGCCGCCGCGAATCCGCGCTCCGATGCGGCGAACAGACGGCAAGATTTTTATTGATGCTGGGTTAGCGCTCAACATGCTTCATGTTGATGTGGCGCCTGTCGCACCCGAAGATTTATATGTTGGAATGTGGAGCGGACCTGGCGGAAGTTTATCGCTTGCAGCAAATGGAAGATATGACCTGGAAGCAACGCCGGTTTCTACAAATGGTCCTGAGCTTCTTTCCAGAGCGAGCCACCAAGGGACTTGGAGCTTCGACGGCCAATACATCAGATTGCTTTCTGATGGCTCTGCCCAGAATCCTGTGATTTGTGCGGTCGTCGATCGCCCAGATCGGGCACATTCCAAGAATTCTGGATCTGCTGGTGGATCTGATGCAGGATCTAAAAAATCCTCTGATCGGATGAACGAGGCACTGACAACACCTCTTGGCGAACTTCGGCGCATCACGCCGATCCCGCCGATCACGCCAGCCGCATCAAACTTTCCGCCTGCAACTGGGCCTGCAACTGGACCTGCAAAGGATCCAGCCAAAGAACCCGCCAAAGATCCAATTAGGGCGCCGCCGGTAGTCCCAGTTCCTTGATCACATCTTCGGAGATGTCGGTTCCACTGGGCGATCGCAGGAATGTTCGTGCCTGAACTTGCATCATTGCAGATGCGAGTTCAGATGATTCGAATGCGCGTGTTGGTGGGATGAATCGATAGACAAAGTCGATCTTTTTGCGCTCCGCGACGATGTCCACAGCGGCGATCAATTCTCCATATGCCTTCTCGACTTGTTCGGCCATGTGCTTGGATTGGACTTTTTGCAAGGCTGTCATCCATTTTTCATACTCGACTTGAAGTGCCTTGTATTCGCCGCGAGCACTTTCATACGCTGCATCTCCCTGCTTCAAATCTGGATATTTCTCTTGCAGCGCTTTGCTCTTTCGTTCGAATTCCTGTCCCTGAGTCTTTGCCTCTTCGTCAAACTTCGATCGATCGCTGGAGAATCGAACTCCAGACAAAATTCCCTTCAAAATAGGGTCGATGTAAACACATCCGACGCTGTATGCCCTAGACGACGGCGAATCAGACCACGCCAAGCGGCCTTCTTGATTCGTCACAGTGACATTGCCATCCTTGCCAGAAAGAATCAGTGCGTCTGCCGGACCGAGATCCGTGGGCAACATTCGCATTGCGACTGCCGGTGTTCCCGAAACTGAAAGCGCGAGAAATGCGCCAAGCATCCCAGCGAGTAATGATCCAAACACGATAAGAAGACCTTGGCCTGAGAATGGTTTTGTTGATGGGTTCATGGTTGGGCTCGTAATAAATTAGTCTTTCTTTGGGGCCTGCAAATTCATTTCCGTCAAGATGTCTTCTGTGATGTCGATGGAGTCTGGTGATCGCAAGAATGTGCGAGCCATCAACTGTTGCGCAAGGCTGGATTCTTCCCCCGAAACAATCTTGTCACTTGCGGGAACAAAGCGCATGACCAAGTCAATCTTTCGTCGATCGGAAACGACTTCCACTGCTTCACGCAAATCGGCATAGGCAGTTTGATAATGGCGTGTGCGCATCGCGTCCAATTCCTTTTCGCTCTGGGTGCTCCATGCTGTGTATTCCTGCTGAAAGTCCTCGAACTCAGCGCGAGCGGCAGGAAAATCTGGCGAGTCTTTTTCTATTCCTTTTGCTTTCTCCAGCATTGCCTTGTAACGAGCTTCAAACTCTTCGCCAATTTTCTGTCGCGATGAAGCCAATTCGGATTCTTCTGTCGAAAATTTATCGCTCTGCAAGAGCGCGCCAAGAATTCGCCCGACATGCACTGTGCCGATTGAAAAGACTCGGCTGCTCGGCTGATCGGACCAACTGATTCGCCCATCCACATTCGTGACGCGCAGATCACTCTTGCCAGAAAGCACAAGCGCATCGGCTGGCCCAAGATCCTGCGGCAGAGGCATGACCCGCGCCGAAGCCGAGCGATCGAGACCACTCATAAAAAATGCCGTGAGCGCGCTTGATAGCACGGATGTAGCAACGATAGAAGCTGTCATTCGCATTGCCGAAGAATAGCGTGATGTTCAAGCCGAAGCTTAGGATTTGTAACCGGCGCAGAACGCTCAATCACTCGCTCTGTTCGAGAACTGCCAAGAAGGCTTCCTGCGGAATGGAAACAGATCCGATCTGCTTCATCCGCTTCTTGCCTTCTTTCTGCTTTTCCAACAGCTTGCGCTTGCGGCTGATATCGCCGCCATAGCACTTCGCAGTCACGTTTTTCCGCATCGCTTGGATCGATTCGCGAGCAATGACTTTTCCACCCACTGCGGCCTGCAACGCAATTTCGAATTGATGTCGATCGATTTGCTTCTTCAGCTTCGACAAGATCAAACGACTGCGAATCTCAGCGGTTGATCGATGGCAAATCAAGCTGAGGGCTTCAACCACTTCGCCGTTCACCAAAATGTTGACCTTGGCCAAGTTGTCGGCTCGATATGCAACAACGTGATAATCCATCGTGCCGTATCCGCGCGTGAGCGATTTCAGCTTGTCATAGAAGTCATAGATGATCTCTGCCATCGGCAATTCATAATCCAAAATCTGACGGCCTTCGCTGAGAAATCTCTGCGCCTTAAAAATGCCGCGACGGCTGTCGCACAACTTGATCAAGTCGCCGATATTTTCGGTCGGACACATGATCTCCAACTTTGCAATTGGCTCGCGAATTGCAGCCATTTGTGATGGATCTGGCAAATCCGCAGGATTATGAATTTCGACTTGCTCTCCCGTGGTTAAGTCCACAAGATATTTGACCGTTGGTGCAGTCTGCACAATTTCAACACCACCTTCGCGCTCGAGTCGTTCTTGAATGATGTCCATATGGAGCAGTCCAAGAAATCCGCAGCGATATCCGAAGCCAAGCGCTTCCGAATGCTGAACCTCGAAAGTGAAACTTGCATCGTTGAGACTGAGTTTTTCGATCGCTTCGCGCAGTGCTTCGAAACTTGCCTTCTTGCCAGTACCCGTTTCCGCATCAGCACTCGAAGGATAAAAATCGCAGAACACCATCTGCTTTGGTTCTTCATAACCCGCGAGCGCCTCATCTGCAGGTGAGCCATCAAGGGTCACCGTATCGCCAACTCGAACATCGCCCAGACTCTTGATGCTCGCGCTGATCGAACCGACCTGTGCCCATCCAAGTTCTTTCACTCGCGTGATGTGCGGCGTATAGCGCGTCAATTCGCTGACCATAAAGTGTCGACCAGTTCCCATCATGCGAATCTTGTCGCCCACTTTCAGCGTGCCATCGAAAATTCGAACATAGACCACAACTCCGCGATAATCATCATATTTTGCGTCGAAAATCAGCCCGCGAAGCTTGTCGGTCTTTGCAGGTCGCGGCGCAGGCAACTTCCGACAAACCATATCGAGCAATTCTTGAATTCCCTGACCAGTTTTCGCAGAAACTAAGATGCAGTCTTCTGCAGGCAGTCCAAGCACCTGTTCGATTTCCATCGCAACTCCATCGGGATCGGCAGCTGGAAGATCAATCTTGTTGATGACTGGGATCAATTCCAATCCTGCCGCAACGGCGAGGTATGCGTTGGCCACAGTTTGGGCCTGCACGCCTTGTGTGGAATCGACAACCAGAATCGCGCCTTCGCACGCGGTCAATGCGCGACTCACTTCGTATGTGAAGTCCACGTGACCAGGCGTATCAATAAAGTTCAATTCGAAATCTTCGCCATCGCAAGTGTGCTGCACAGAAACAGCACTTGCCTTGATTGTGATGCCGCGCTCGCGTTCCAAATCCATCGAGTCTAAAAATTGCGCACGCGCCTCGCGCTTCGAAAGTGCGTTGGTCGCCTGCAAGAGTCGATCGGCCAACGTGCTTTTGCCGTGATCGATGTGTGCGATGATTGAGAAATTGCGAATGTTCATTGGAAGTCGACAGACCTGATGAGAGCCCCGAAGTGTAGTGCAGACCCGCACCCGCACCGCATCAAGAGGATTCTCCCGCCGCTGCGGCTGCTTGGCCTGCTGCAGAAAGCGCGCAATTCAGCCGAAAAGCAAGGGTTTTCTTCACTTCCTCCAACATGGGTGCTTTGGAAGCAAGTTCGCTCTGGAGGCTTGTGACTCCTCGACCAACCAATCCACAAGGAACGATCAAATCGAATTGCTTCAGATCAGGATTGACATTGAGTGCGATCCCATGCATCGAAACCCAGCGCGACAATCGAACTCCCATCGCACAAATCTTGCGACCATTCACCCAGACACCAGTTGCGCAGGGATCACGCTCGCCCACGACGCCGAAATCTGCCAGCGTCTCGATGACCACGCCTTCGAGCATCCGCAAATATCCATTCACTCGCAGACCAAGTCGATTGAGATCCAAGATCAAATAGACGACAAGTTGACCAGGCCCGTGCCACGTCACATCACCACCGCGATCAGTCTCCACGCATTCCACGCCACGATGCGCCAACTGCTCTTTCGAAAACAAAACATTTTTTTGTGCATCGATTCTTCTCGATACGGTCACGACAGCTGGATGATGCTCAAGAAAATAAATCTCACCAGCACGAAGTTGCGCAGAAAATCGAGCGCCCATCTCAGGTCGCGCCGCAACGACTCGCTCGTGAGCTTCTTTCTGAATCGCATAAGCCCGCGCATAGGAGAGTGCGCCAAGGTCGATGAAGTCCACCAAATCCGCGCAATCTGCGCGATCTTTCTTGCTAGGCAATTCACTTCGAATCTTGGGGGAGGAATCCATCATCGACGATCGTAGGGTGCGGGGCTATTCTTTCGTCGTGCCAACGATTCACCCCACTGCGATCATTGAAGGAAATGTCACGCTCGCCGACGATGTCGTGATCGGCCCTTGGTGCCACCTGATGGGAACACTCGGACCAATCACAATCGGTGCGGGAACGATTCTCCGATCTCGGGTGCAATTGGAAGGCCCGCTGACCATCGGTCAGAACAACCAGTTCTATGCGAATACTTGCATCGGCTGCGCGCCGCAGGATCTTGGAACGCCGCCCGACTTTCCCGGCAAGGGAATCATCATCGGATCGAACAATGTCTTTCGTGAAGGGGTGACAATTTCTCGACCCAAGATGGAACTTCCCGGTCGCATTGGCGACAGTAATTATTGGATGGCGAATTCCCATGCCGGCCACGACTGCACAATGGGGAACAACTGCGTACTTGCCAATGGAACTCTGCTTGCGGGTCATGTCGAGGTTGCGGATCGAGTCATCACCGGCGGTTCTGCTGGAGTGCATCAATTTGTGCGACTCGGCCGCGGTTGTTTCATCAGCGGACTTGCTGGAGCAAGTTATGACGTCTGCCCATTCTTCTTGGTGACCAACACAAATTATGCGCGCGGCCTGAACATTGTTGGCATGCGTCGATCTGGAATCCCATCCGCTTCGATCGATGCAGCTCGATGGGCATACACCACGCTTTGCCGAAGTCGAATGCTGCCAAAGAATGCTCTGGAAGTTCTGCGAACGCGCGCAGGAGAGCCGATGATTGACGAATATATTTCCTTCGTCGAATCCTCCAAACGAGGTATCGTAAGCACGCATGGTCGTCAGACCAGCAGTGAATGAACGAGCGCATGGAACGCGCTTCAGTCAGCGAAGACAGTGCACGGATCGCATCATGAAAGAGACCCACATTTTTTCCGCAGGACAATCACGATGAGCGCATCGATTTGCGTTCTTGGCAGCAGCTCACGCGGAAATGCGACTGCAGTTTCATTCGACGATTCAGGCAAATTCATCTTGGTTGATGCGGGACTGACTCCACGTGGCGTGCGCACTGCACTTGTCGCCGCAAGTGCGACATCGCGCTTTCACACGCTGCGCGCGATTTTTCTGACACATCTTGATCGCGATCATTGGTCACCTTCGTGGGCGCGACAATTGCAACGCTCTCCAGTTCCGGTGATCGTGCGCCGCGCGCATGCAGAATTGGCGCTTGCTTCAGGCGTTCCCGCAGATTGTCTGCGACCGATGGATGCTGCATTCGCACTTGGCAAGACAGCGGATGTTCGACTCGTCAAAGTTCCCCACGACGAGATCGGATCAACTGCATTTCGCTTCAATTCTGAAAACGCCCATATTGGACATGCAACAGATCTTGGTTCTGTCAGCGATGAATTGCTCGAAGCGTTCGCGGATCTGGACATGCTCTCGATCGAGAGCAACTATGACGAAGAAATGCAGCGCAATTCTCCACGACCTGCATTTCTCAAGCAGCGCATTATGGGTGGTCGCGGCCATTTGTCCAACTTTCAATCGGTCGAGGCCGTGCGCGCCTTGACCGCCAACGGATCTGTGCGACACTTGGTCTTGCTCCATCTTTCGCAAGATTGCAATTGCCCAACATTAGTGCGCGAATTCTTTCACGCGCAACTGCCCGCGATGACGGCATCGCTGACGATCAGTCGGCCATACGAGCCCACTCCCATTCTGTGCGTTCGCCGATCCCAACCTGCGATCGCTTGAATTCACGGCGTGTTTGCACATCGCCACGCCTCCATTCGCATCCGCTAACCTTCTGGACTCTCCATGAGTGATCGACTCACACATGAATGTGGACTTGCACTTGTCCGCCTGCGAAAGCCAATCACTTGGTTTCAGGAGCAGTACGGCGACCCAACATGGGGACTTCGCAAGCTCTATCTGTTGATGGAGAAGCAACACAATCGCGGACAAGACGGCGCAGGCATCGCAAGCGTGCGCTTTGATATGCCAGCGGGCGAACCATTTCTCGAACGCGCGCGCTGCGGCAAGCGCAATCCAATCGAGCGACTCTTTGATGATGCCTTGACACCTGCGCGCAGCATGAGCGAAGAAGAGCTGCGTGCGATTTCGATTCTCGATCTCAAGAAAAAGTTGCCGCTTCTTGGCGAAGTGCTGCTGGGACATTTGCGATACGGCACATTCGGCGGACGATCTGCGGATGCCTGCCATCCATTTGTGCGCAGATCAATCATCGCCAGCAGAAATCTGGCGCTTGCAGGCAATTTCAATTTGACCAATTCTCCCGAGCTTTTCGATTTGCTCGTGGAATATGGACTTTCTCCCGTTGGAGGCAGCGACACCGGCGTGGTCTTGGAAAAGATCGGCTATTCGATTGACCGCGAACACGACCATCTGATTTCCACAATGGGTCCTGGATCTTTCGCAGCTCTCGAAGGGCGCGCACTTGCCAAAGAAGTTTCGACCCAATTGGATTATGGCCGCATCTTGGAACGCGCGACCGAAAAGTTTGACGGCGGATACACACTCGGCGCTCTCCTTGGCAATGGCGATTGTTTCGCCTGCCGAGATCCTGCTGGCATTCGTCCTGCATTCATGGTGATCACCGACGATGTGGTTGCAGTTGCCAGCGAACGCCCTGCTCTTGCCGCAGTGTTTAATGTTCCCGTCGAGGCGATTCAGCCACTTGAACCTGGACACGTGCTGAGCGTCAAGCGAGATGGAACAATTGCGATTCAACGCTTCGCACAACCGCGGCCGATTCGTCAATGCTCATTCGAGCGAATTTATTTCAGTCGAGGCAACGATCATGAAATCTATGACGAGCGCAAACGCTTGGGCGAAAACTTGGCGCCGCGCATTCTGGAACGACTTGGAGAATCCGTCGATCATGCTGTTTTCTCCTTTATTCCTAACACATCTGAGAGTGCATACCTGGGACTTATTCAGGAAACCGAACGCATCATGCGCGAACGCGCCGCCGACGAAGTCTGCCAACTTGTTGCCGAAGGAAAAGCAACTCCCGATCGAATTCGCGCGCTGATGGATGTGCGCGTGCGTGCCGAAAAAGTTGCGCATAAGGATCAACGACTGCGGACATTCATCACGCATGATGCTGCGCGACGCGATCTGGTCAGTCACGTCTATGACATCACTCGCGGAACAGTTCGACCCGGCGACACGCTGATCGCAGTCGATGATTCGATCGTTCGAGGAACAACTCTTCGCGATTCGATCATTACTATTCTTTCGCGACTGAATCCCGCGCGCATTCTTGTTGCCAGTAGCGCACCGCCAATTCTCTATCCGGACTGCTACGGAATCGATATGAGTCAACTCGGTCGCTTCATTGCATTCGAAGCAGCGATCAATTTGCTTCGAGCGCGCGGCGATGATGCAGTCCTCGAAGAAGTCGAGTCGCTCTGCAAGGCGCAGGACTCTTTGCCGCCAGACCGAATGAAAAATCACGTGCGGCTGATTTATGACAGATTCACCCAAGATGAGATCTCCGCCGAGATCGCGCGGTTGATCCGCCCAAAGACCGGCGAGTGGCGCGGCGAGGTCGAAGTCGTCTATCAGACCATCGAAGGCTTGCGACGAGCGATGCCAAATCACACTGGCGACTGGTATTTCACCGGCGATTACCCCACTCCAGGCGGATATCGCGTCCTGAATCGCGCTTTTCTCAACTGGTGCAAGCGCAGCGACTCGCGGTCGTACTAGCTGAAACTGGGGCTATAAACCCATCTTTGCATGGCTCGGCGACCGCCCCGACGCGTTCCAAGACTGATCGTCCCTCATTGTCTTGACATTTGCGCTTGAATGGTGTTCAATGCGTGACTACCCATGGCACGCTATACAGGTCCTAAAGTCAAACTCTCCCGTCGCGTTGGTGTTCCGATTGCGGACATCCCAAAGCACACCGCAAAGCGACAATTGACGCCTCCTGGCATGCACGGCTTCCGCGGAAAGCGCGCGAAGCCATACGGCATTCGCAAGGACGAAAAGCAGAAGCTGCGTTATCACTACAGCGTGCTCGAACGACAATTCCGCCGCTACCTCGCAGAGGCAGGTCGCAGCAAGGGCAACACTGGCGAAGTATTGCTTCAGAATCTTGAACGCCGATTGGACAACTTGGTCCGACGCGCAGGATTTGCCCGAACGATTTGGGCAGCTCGTCAAATCGTGGTTCACGGACACGTCTTGGTCAATGGCCGCAAGGTTGATCGACCGTCATATGCGTGCGAACCAGGCATGGTCATCACAATGCGCGATGGTCTTCATAAACTCGTTCGCGAGAATATGGAAAGCCTTGCAGGACACGTCGTTCCAGGTTGGATCGAAGTCAATCCCGCAGAGTTGGCCGTCAAAGTGTTGGCGACCCCCTCGTCCGAACAAATACCATTCGACGTGAACACAAATCTCATTGTCGAATTCTATCGCTGATCGTGTGAAGTTTGATTTACAGAACGCGCGGACGAACAACGTCCGCGCGTTTTTTTTATAACAACAGATAGAATCGACCGACAGAACAAACAAAACGTATCCAAAGAATAAAGAGGGAACCCATCATGTTAAAATTTTTCCGAAAAAACGAAACTGCATCGCGTTGGATCTTGATCGTCGGTATGACATTCCTGATGGTCTCTTGGCTGGTCTTTGACAAGAGCAGTTCATTCTTGACGGAACTCTTGATCGGCCGGGCAACATGGGCGACCACGATCGATGGCGTGACTGTTACCGAAGGAGATCAAGCACGATTGCAGCAAGAGATACGCGTCATCGGAATGCTCGGAGATCCGACCGTTCGTGCGCTTGGGCTGGAAAAAGATCCGATCCACTGGTATTTGCTGACGCTCGAAGCAGAGCGCGCGGGTCTTGTCGGCGGCGCTGCAGATGGACAATCTCGAATAGCGGCGATGGCAGCTGCAAACAAAGTTCCAGAGATCAACTTGATTTCGGCGCTTTGCCGCGAAGGTGGACAAACGCCAACGGAAGTCTTCGAGACGATTGCGAAACTCAACGGCGTTCTTCGATATGTGAACCTCGTCACGAGTGGTCCTGCTCGCTTGTCTGCTCCGCGACTCGAACAATCTGCTGCTGCATTGTTGGCCGCAGTCTCTGGCGAACTCGTTGTACTCGATGGCGTGAAGTCAAAGGTCGAAGTCGAAACTCCAACGGAAGCTGCACTGCAAGAGCAACTCAATGCATATGGCGCAGTCCCAGCGGGCGAAGGGAAGTTTGGCTTTGGTTATCGCATCTCAGACCGAGTCAAGATGGAATGGCTCATGATCCCAGTCGCATCGATCACAACTCTTGTCGAACAGAGCCCTGCTCTTTCCAACATTGAGCTGCGAAAGTATTGGATGGAACATCAGCTGGAGTTTCCAGTGACTGCGCTCTCAAACACTGCCGAAGCGGCATCTTTCGACGGATCGCGCGATGCGGTCAAGGCGAAAGTTCTGACTGCAACACTTGCCGAAAAAAGCAAGGAAATCTCCAAGTTCATGTCAGATCGCATGCAGTTGTCGATGCGCGGGATGCCGCAAGTCAACGGCTATTACACATTGCCAACTGATTGGGTTGCGAAACAGTTTCCCCTCGCACAACTTGCAGCAGAAGTTGCGCAGAAATTCGCAATCCCAGTTCCGACAATGTCGACGAGCGGTGAAAATTGGACTTCACCGAAAGATGTCGCTGCGATATCTGGCTTGGGAACTGCGACCACGACCCGCTTCGGCGCACAACCGGTGAATGCTGGGCAACTCGTCGAAGCGCTGCGTGAATTCGGCGCAAAGACAACTCTGATTTCACAGGTCGGCGTCACAAGCCCAGTCCTGCAAGACGCTGCTGGTGATCTGTTCGTATTCCGCGTGACTGAGGTTGAAGCCTCACATGCACCAACATCAGTTGACATCGTGCGCGATGCGTTGATCGCCGACGTAAATCGTTTGCATCGATATGAGAAGTTGGTTGGAATGACGTCCGAGATTCAACGCGAGGCATTCGATCAAGGTCTGGGTGCAGTTGCAACGACATACGGCACTTCGGTCGAGCAATATCGCGATCTGCGTCAAGGCGAAAAGCAATTTCTGCAATATGGGATGAAAATCCCAGGACAATTGCCGATTTTGGGTTCGGATGCAGCGATTGTCAAAGCAGTTGTGGAACGTGCGATGAGCCTTCCAACTGGTGGGACACAAATCTCCGACATGCCAGTCTCAGAACGGACCCTTGTCCTTTCAGCCCCAGAGAAACTTGCGATGGTCGTCGTTCGCATTGACAGCATCACACAGATGACTCGCGGCGACATTCCGGCGCTTGTCATGAACCAACGATTCCGGTCTGTGGTGGCATCAGATCAAGCCACGGGAAGTCCGCAAGATCTTTTCACGGTCGAAGCGCTCATCGCTCGCAATGGCTTCACGCTTGCGAATCCTGTGAAGGCGAAGGATGGCAAAGGCTCGGATGATGCGAATGATGCTGATGATGCGGATGGCGCGGATGGCGCGGATGGCAAGAAAGATGCACCTGTCGCACCTGTCAAGGCCGGTCAATGAGTGAACCGCTTCCAACGATTGCATACGACCTCTTTGCGAAAATTGATTTCCGCGTTGCTACTGTCTTGAGTGCGGAGGCGCATCCGAATGCAGACAAATTGCTAAAGATTCGTCTTGATGATGGAACTCCAGAAGGTCGTCAAGTCTGCGCTGGAATCAAAGCGTGGTATGACCCAACGACTCTCATCGGCAAGCAAGTGATCATCGTGGCCAACTTGGAACCA
Source organism: uncultured bacterium (assembly GCA_903961015.1). Classification (GTDB taxonomy): domain Bacteria; phylum Planctomycetota; class Phycisphaerae; order Phycisphaerales; family SM1A02; genus F1-60-MAGs104. The sequence goes on along the minus strand of CAJCCX010000248.1, from coordinate 1,589 downwards.
CGCCAATTGCGCGGAGAAATCAGCGCGGGAATGATTCTTGCTGCGAGTGACTTGAAGGAACTTGCTGTTGTGACGCCTGACGTTGCGGCAGTTGCGGCTGATGGACAAGCGCCAGTCGCAGCGGCGGCGGCGAAACCAGAAGCAAAACCTGGTCCAGATGAACGCAATGTTGTTCTGCTGACGGTTGAAAAGCCAGTCAAAGCTGGTTCCAAAGTCAGTTGATTTAAGCCTGAACCGCAAGACGAATCGGCAAAACAGATACTCCCTCTTTTTTCGCAGCACTGCGAAGTTCGACATCAAGCGACAATAGTGGACAACTGCAGCGAACTGCGAGTTCGAGATAACTCGCGTCATAAGCTGTCAAACTATGTCGGTGCGCGATATCCAAAATCGCTTCAATCCTCAGTGCGCCCGAATGAGTTTCAAATGACCACGGGAGTGCAGCGAACTGCGCCGCTGCAAGACGACTCTGCGATTCTCCAATTCGATCATTGCGAACAGATGTCGCAAGCGCATTGGCGACTTCATAAATCAAGAGACTCGGCGCATGCAAGAGATCCTCGTTCGTCATTGCATCGCATGCGGCTTGCGAGCGCGGCTCAGCAAGAATGATCGCGACTGCCGCAGACGTATCAACAATAATCATCGGCGCTGCGCCTTTGACTCGCGCATGGTTGCTTCGAACTGCTGCGTTGAAATCGCTTGTCCCGAACTGCGAAGCGATTTGCGATGTTCCATCAATGACTCTCGCCAATCTTTCTTGATTGGTTGCACGAGTTGGTCGTAACGATCTTTGCCCACGATGACTGCGATCCGTTCGCCTCGGCGCATCACGACGATTTCATCACCGCTTGCGGCCAATCGCAAGAGTTCAGAAAGACGCGTCTTTGCCTCGAATGATCCGACTTCATGCTGCATACAACTAGTTTAATCAACCAGTTGGCAAAGTCAAAAAATCGCGGCCATTTTTGCGTATCTCTTTTCAGAACAGCGGCTTATACCCCGACCGCAAGCGCGTCGCGGTCGCTCAGCGCCCCGCCGTCTGATCGAACCCGCACCGTGCCGTCGCGGCGCCATGAACGATCACAACGACCCGCGCCGCCATCTTGGCGAAGATCGCGAACAACAACGCTTGTTGCAGATCGATCGAGCGTCACTTGCGAGACGCCGCACAAGTCGGCAAGCTCTGGCAAGAATGGCGCGAGCGTCCCATGTTGATCTGGAATGATCACCGCAGCATCGAGTGGATTGTCGATGCCAGTTGCCTTGGCGACTTCGAGTGCCTTGGAGACACCAGCGCACGCGGTCATCACATCGGCCCAGCGCGCATCGCGTGCTGCCTTCAAACCATAATGAGTCTGCGTAAAAAGCACTGGCGCATTTTCTCCAGCTTGATCACCGCGCAGTGATGTCCATGCTTCTTCCGCGGTGTGAGGAAGGATCGGCGCGAGCAATCGGCAGAGCACTTCCATCGTCACGCGCGCTGCTGCTTGCGTGGTGCGACGACGAGGACTGTTGGCAGCGTCGCAGTACAAACGGTCTTTCGCGGCGGCACAGAAAATCGCAGAGAGCGTCTCGTTGCAGAAATT